>JAPUJD010000001.1 GCA_027296385.1 Acidobacteriota bacterium
GCATCGGCGGCGTCGACTCGAGGTGGGTCTCGCGGCGCAGCATCTCGCGACGGTTGAGCAGGGCGTTGGCATGCTGGCGCGCCACGTGTCGGTGACGCTCGGGATCGGCGTGGAGCAGGGGCCCGCGCACCTGGATGCCGAGAGTTCTCGTGTCCTGGGGGTAGAAGGCCCGCGGGAAGGGCTTGTTCAGGGCGAGGTCGCAGACGTCGGCGCCGGCGGGGACGCGGATCGAGAGCTGCATCCAGCCCGGGGTGAGCGCGAAGGTGTGCGACTCGTCGCCGCACCGGACCTCGAGCTCCTGGGAGAGGTCGTGGAAGTGGCTGAAGACCGAGAGCTCGAGACTGCGCATCTCGGGATCCGGCTCGAGCTCGAAGCGCCCGGTGAGTCCCATCCAATGGAAGACCCGGAAGCGCTCGACTTCCTCTGTGTAGAAGCCGGAACCCCAGCGCACCGGCTCCGCGGTTCGCAGGTACGCCGCGCCGCGGTCGACATTCGGGCTTTGTCCTACGACTCTTAGCATGGGAGAGATCCCGTTCGGGAGAAACAGGGTAGCAGAACGGCGCTCGGCTCCTACGCCGGCCGGAGACTTGGCCTTCGAGTCGTCACCACTCGAGTAGCACCAGTTCGGAGCAGAACCCCGGACCCATGGCGAAGAGTAGACCCCTCGTCTGTGCGGGCGGGCTGCCGGCCATCGTCTCTTCGAGCACCAACAGAACCGAAGTCGACGACAGGTTGCCGACCTCGCGCAGACTCTTCCAGGCTAGTTCGAGGGCATCGGGAGGGAGCTCGAGCGCCTCCTCCACCGCCTCCAGCACCTTGGGACCGCCGGTGTGGGCGATCCATGACGAGATGTCGTCGCGCCTCGAGTCGTGCGCGGCGAGAAAGGCTTCGACGTCCCGTCGCAAGTGACGGCGCACCATCGCCGGGACCTCGGCCGAGAGCAAGATCTTGAAGCCGCGCTCCGAGATGTCCCAGCCCATCACGTGCTCGGTTCCTGGATAGAAGGACGACCTGGAGGCCGCCACCCGCGGCCCGACGGCGGCGCGCTCGGCCCCGACGAGCACCACGGCGGCGGCGCCGTCGCCGAAGAGACCGGCGGAGACGAGACTGGCCATCGACAGGTCTTCGCGCTGCAGGGTCAGGGAGCACAGCTCCACCGACAGCAGGACGGCGATCTGGTCCGGGAAGGCCCGCAGGTAGTCGGCGGCGCGAGCAATCCCGGCGGCACCGGCGACGCAGCCGAGGCCGAAAATCGGTATCCTCTTGAGATCCGGGCGAAACTCGAGGCGGTTCATCAGGCGAGCGTCGAGCGAAGGCGTTGCCACACCGGTCACGGTCACGGTAAAGAGCGCGTCGACGTCCACGGGCGTCAGTCCGGCCTGCGCCAGAGCTCGTTCGACGGCTTCGGCGCCGACCTCGAGCCCGACCCGGATCCAGGCGTCGTTGGCCGCGCCGAAGCTCGCGAGCGCGGGGTACTCGTCGAGCGGCAACGCCAGGTGCCGCCCGCCGACCAGCACGTTGTCGAAGAGCCGTGCCAGGCGATCGGTGTTGAAAAGTTGGTCGCCCCATTGCGCCTCGGCCGCGGCGAGCAGCTCGGTCTGGGTGTAGAAGTTGGAGGGGAAGGCGTGGCCGACGCCGGCGATATTCACCGCCGAACCCCGAGCTGCCGAGCCAGAAAGGCCAGAAGCAAGCCGCACAGGGCGTAGATCAGGAGCCATTGCTGGCTCAGTTGCCACCAACGACCGGAACTGCCGCCCAGCACCTCAGCCACCTGCAGCACCAGCACCGGGCCGCGAAAGATCCAGGCCAGGCCGGCGGTCAACAAGCCGTCCAGCCACCAGCTGCCGCCGCGCCCCTGGATGAGAAGGAAGAGCGCCGTGAGGGCCATGGCCTCGAGCAGCCATCCCCCGAGGACGACAGAACCGTCGAGCCGGCGGCCGAACGAACCGCCATCGAGGGCGTCGAATGCAAGCGTGGCAGTGCCGAGCAGTAGCACCGACGAAAACACGGCCAGCAGCAGGAAGCGCAACAAGGGAGGCCGATGATAGCCCAGGGGAACGGGTAGACTACTCAGCGGCGGAAAACCAGCAGCCGAGCCGCCACGTAGTCATTCTTTGGAAGCCATGCCTGACAGCCCGCGCCCAACCCTGCTCGTTTTCACTCTCGGCCCCGGCCGCGAACACGCTCGCCGCCGATGGCTCCGAGACGGTTTCGCGCGACTCGAGCGCGAGCTCCACGAGCGCTGCCTCGAGCAGGTGCTGAGCGCCGGTCGGGAGGCTGGATGCACCTTGCGTGTTTGTTCGCCGGGCGGTGAGCGTCTGGCGCCCGACGCCGAGCTCGATTGCCAAGCGGAGCCGGGCTTCGGCCGCCGTCTGCTCGGCGCCATGCGCCGGGCCAGCGCCGTCGCGGCGGGGCCGCTCATCGTCGTCGGCACCGATAGCCCGGGCCTCGACTCGGGACTTCTCGAGCAGGCCTTGGAGATGCTGGAGAGCGATCCCTCGGCGGTGGTCCTCGGCCCGGCCACTGACGGCGGCATCTATCTCCTGGCCGCGGCACGGCCGGTTGCGGCAGAGCTTGTACACGTGGTCTGGTGCAACGCGGGGACTCTGGATTCGCTGGTGGAGGCTCTACGCGCTGCCGGCCGGCCGGTTCGGTTGTTGCCGCGGCTGAACGATCTCGACCGCCGACGCGATCTGGAGCGGTGGGTAGCCGGCCGCTTCTCGACGCCCATTGCTGTGGGCTGGAGCGACCTGGTCGCGGCCTTGCGGGTGGCGCTCGTGCGCCTCGCCTACCTCGTGGGGGTGCCGTCGCCGTCTCCGGCCTTGGCTCCGGCCTGGCAACGTTCTCCCCTCGGCCGCGCGCCGCCGCGCTGATTCCTGTCTCGGACCAATCCGCCGTGAGCGCGCCGTCAAGGCGCGTGAGCCGCACTCAGTTTGACCCTCGATCCCAACGTGGGCCGTCCCGCGGGGAGGAGAAGCAGTCGATGACCGTAGGCAATATCGAGAAGAACGTTCGCCAGCGCTACAGCGCCGGTGCCCAGGAGAGAGAGGCGGATCTATGCTGCCCGATCGACTACGACCCGCGCTACCTGAAGATCATCCCTGAAGAGGTGATCGAGCGCGACTACGGCTGCGGCGATCCTTCCAAGTACCTCGAGCCGGGAGAGACCGTGCTCGACCTCGGGAGCGGTACCGGCAAGATCTGCTTCATCGCCTCCCAGGTCGTGGGTCCCGAGGGCCGGGTGATCGGGGTCGACATGACGCCCGAGATGCTCGAGGTGGCGCGTCGCAATGCGCCCCTGGTGGCGGAGAAGACCGGCTACGTCAACGTCGAGTTCCGGCGTGGCCGGATCCAAGATCTGGCTCTCGACCTCGACCGGCTGGAAGAGGACCTCGCGGCGACGCCGGTCGACAGCGTCGAAGGGCTGATCGCGATCGAGCAGCGCGCCGAGGAGCTGAGAGCGAGCGAGCCGATGATCGCCGCCGACTCGATCGACGTCGTGGTCTCCAACTGCGTGCTCAATCTGGTCGAGACCGGACTCAAGGAGCGGCTCTTCAGCGAGGTCTACCGGGTGCTCAAGCGCGGCGGCCGAGCCGTGATCTCGGACATCGTGAGCGACGAGGAGATCCCGCAGGCACTGCGAGACGATCCTGTGCTCTGGAGCGGCTGTATCTCCGGCGCCTTGACCGAGTCCGGCTTCCTCGAAGCCTTCGAGCGCGCCGGGTTCCACGGCATCCGTATTCTCGAGCGCCAGGTAGAGCCCTGGCAGACCGCCGCGGGAATCGAGTTCCGCTCGCTCACGGTCGAGGCCTTCAAGGGCAAGGAGGGGGCGTGCTGGGAGCGCAACCAGGCGGTGATCTATAGGGGACCCTTCAAAGAGATTCTCGACGACGACGGTCATCGCATGGTCCGCGGTCAACGCTACGCCGTGTGCGACAAGACCTACGAGCTCTATCGACGAGAGCCGTACCGCGACTTCTTCGACAGCGTGGAGCCGCGCGAGGCCATCGCTTTGGCCGACGCCGAGCCCTTCGACTGTTCGCGCACCACGCTGCGCCATCCGCGCGAGACGAAGGGGGAGAACTACGACGTCACCAGTACCCATGGCGAACCGTGCTGCGGCCCGGACGGGTGCTCGTGATGCTTCGCGGCGTGACGGTTGTCGCCGTCACCGGTTTGCTGGCCGTGATACCGGCGGAGGCGAAGCTGCGCATCAATGGCTCGACAACCGTCAACCCGGTGGTCAGCGAGGCCGCAGCGATATTGCGCGCCGAGGCCGGTCTCGAGATCTTGGTCGACACGGTGGGCGGCAGCTCGGGTGGGATCGCCGCGCTGGCCGACGGTCGGGCCGAGATGGCGATGTCCTCGCGGCCGGTGTCTGAGGCCGATCGCAAGCGGTTTCCCGGCGTCGACTTCCGCTCGGTGCGCATCGGGACCGACGCCCTCGCCCTGGTCGTGTCGCGCGATGTCTGGGCGGCGGGGGTGCGGTGCCTCGACCGCCCGCAGGTGAGGGGGCTCTACGAGGGTACGATCCGCAACTGGCGCGACCTCGGCGGTCCCGATCGGCGGGTCGTCTTCTTCAACAAGGAGCCGGGTCGCGGAACCTGGGAGGTATTCGCCGCCTGGCTCTACGGCACGAGCACCGCAGCGCCGCTGGTCAGCTTGCCAGGCGTGGGTTCCAACGCAGAGGCGCGCAGCAAGGTGGCCTCGACGCGCGGTGCCATTACCCAGCTCTCGGCCGCTTGGGCTGACGGTGAGCGGACCTTCGCCCTGGCGATCTGCAACGGGGACGACGAGTTGGCGCCGACGGCGGAAGAAGTCCTGGCTGGCCGGTACTCCCTGGCGCGGCCGCTCTACGTCATCACCAACGGAGCGCCCGAGGGCGACTCGCGGCGGTTAATCGACTTCGTCCTCGGCGAGCGCGGACAGGCGCTGGTCGAGCGGCACGGCTACCTGCCGCTCGCCAAGCGATCGATCATGGGTGGCGCTCAGCCTTGAAGGGCACCTGGATACGGTGGGCGAGCTACGGCGCGACGGCGGTGGCGCTGGTCTTCGTCGGCGCTCTCGTGGGGTCGCTCGCGTGGGAGAGCTTGCCGGTCTGGCGCCAGGAAGGTCTCTCCTATCTCACCGGCAAGACCTGGCACTATCGCGGCGCTCTCTTCGGAGCGCTGCCGATGATCTACGGGTCCGCCGTCGTGGCGTTCATCGCCCTGCTGCTGGCCGCGCCGCTCGGCCTGGGAGCGGCGCTCTTCAGTGCCGAGTACGTTCCCGGCCGCTGGCGCTGGGCGGTCAAGGTACCGATCGAGCTTCTGGCCGGGGTTCCGTCGGTGGTCTATGGACTCCTCGGCCTCCTGTTGCTGCGCGGCTGGATCTACCGCTTGCTCGAACCCTTCGACCCACTCTCAGGCGACACGCTGTTGACCGGCGGCGTCCTGCTGGCGGTGATGATCCTGCCGACGGTGATGACCCTGGCCGACGACGCCTTGCGCGGCGTCGGTGCCAGTCAGCGGCGCGCGGCCCGCGGTCTCGGTCTGACCCGGGCCGAGAGCATCTGGCGCGTCAGCCTGCCGCAGGCCGCGCCGGGTCTCGCCGCGGCGCTGCTGCTCGGCTTCGGCCGGGCCCTGGGCGAGACCATCGCCGTCTTCCTGGTCGTCGGTCGGCAGGACAATCAGTGGCCTGCGTCGGTCTTTTCTCCCCGCGCCTGGCTCGAAGCGGGGCAGACCCTGACCAGCAAGCTCGGCGGCTCGGAGACCTTTCTGGCCTACGGCGATCCCCTTCATTGGGGAGCGATCGTCGGGCTTGGCTTGATTCTCTTGATTCTGGTCGGAGGGCTGACGGGTGTTGCCGGCCGCTGGCTGCCGCAAGCGAGGCGTCATGCGTAAGGCGGTAGACCGGGCACTGATGCTCTACTGCGCCGGCTCTGCCGCGCTCGCGCTGGCGGTCATGGGCGGCATCCTGCTGGTCATTCTCGGTCGCGGGTTGCCGACTTTCGATTGGAGCTTCATCGGCAGCGCGACCGGAGCCACGCTGGGCTCGGGCGGCGTGCGCTACCAATTGCTCGGCACCCTCGTCCTCGTGTTGACGACATTCGTGATCGCTGCACCGCTGGCCCTGGGGTGGGCGCTGATGCAGACGATCTATCTGCCCGATCCCCGTTGGCGCTGGCCGTTGCGCCGAGTCCTCTACCTGCTCAACGGCGTGCCGTCGATCCTCTTTGGCATCTTCGGCTTGATCCTTTTCGTCAAGTACCTCGGCTGGGGGAAATCGTGGCTTGCCGGTGGCATTCTCCTGGCGCTGATGATCTTGCCCACCGTGACGATCGCCTGGGTGGAGCGCATCGAGGCGCTACCGCAAGGCTATCTGCGGGCCGCGGCCAGCCTCGGCCTGAGCCGCGGCCAGATCGTGTGGTCCGTGATCGTGCCTCAGACCTGGGGCGGCGGCGTCTCGGGGGCCTTGCTCGGTCTGGCGCGGGCGGCGGGTGAGACGGCGCCCATCATGTTCACCGCGGCGGTCTTCTCCGGCGTGACACTGCCCGACGGCGTGCGCCAGAGCCCCGTCCTGGCGCTGCCGTACCACATCTTCGTGCTGGCGCAGGATTCCTTCGATCCGGCGGCCGGCGCGCATCTGTGGGCCGCCGCTTTCGTCCTGCTGACCCTGGTGCTCGCCCTGAGCCTCCTGGCGCTGCCGTTGCGGCTGCGCGCAGGAGAGGAGGCCACCCATGGCTGAGGTGATCCGCCTCGTCGATCGGCTCGACCTCGCACCTGCGCCCACACCCGTGCTGGCGGCGCGAGGAGTGACGGTCACGGCTCAGGGTGCGACGCTGCTGCGCGCCGTCGACGTCGAGATTCCGTCCGGAGGTGTCTTCGGCGTGATCGGCCCGTCGGGGGCCGGCAAGAGCACCCTGCTCAAGGTCTTCAATCGACTGCTCGAACTCGAGACACCGCCGCTCGGCGTCAGCGGGGAGGTCTTCTTCCGTGGTCGATCGATCTACGGACCGGGCGTCGATCCCGATGCCTTGCGAAATCGTATCGGCATGCTCTTCCAACAGCCGGTGGTCTTCCCGACCTCCGTCGCCAAGAACGTCTTGTTCGGCGTGCGACACTGCGAGCGGTTGTCACACCGCGGGCTGGCGGAGCGTTGCGAGGAAGCCCTCGTGCGGGCGGCGCTGTGGGACGAAGTCAAGGATCGCCTGCAGACGCCGGCGGTCGAGCTCTCGGTCGGCCAGCAGCAGCGCCTCTGCCTGGCCCGGGCGCTGGCTCTGCGTCCCGAGGTGATTCTGATGGACGAGCCAACCAGCGCGCTCGACCCGAGGGCGACGGCCGCGATCGAGGACCTCATCGGCGAGCTGGCGCGAGCCCACACCATCGTGCTCGTCACCCACGACCTCGGACAAGCGCGGCGGATCGCCGATCGGGTAGCCTGCGTCTGCCGTCGTGACGG
>JAPUJD010000010.1 GCA_027296385.1 Acidobacteriota bacterium
GAAGGAGAGACGACAAAGAGTGGATGCAACCACCTACTTGGAGGCGTTTAGATGATGAGAAAGGAGAAGAGAGTAGGTCAGCTGAGAACTGTGCTCGAAATGATCAAGATCGAGCACACGCTGTTTGCTCTGCCCTTCGCCTTCCTCGGCATGATCCTGGCGGCCGAAGGCTGGCCGAGCTGGGCCACGGTGGGGTGGATCGTGATGGCGATGGTGGGGGCACGCAGTGCCGCGATGGGGTTCAACCGGTTGGTCGATCGGCATTTCGACGCCGAGAATCCACGCACGGCGCAGCGCGCGCTACCGGCGCAGCAGATCGCACCGAGGTTCGTTGGCCTCTTCGTGCTGTCGAGCAGCGCCGTGTTCCTGTTGGCCGCCTGGCGGCTCAACCGGTTGACGCTGATCTTGGCCCCCATCGCCCTGGTCGTCTTGCTGGGCTACTCCTACACCAAGCGCTTCACCTCCTGGTCCCACCTCATCCTCGGCCTCGCCCTCGGCGGGGCGCCGCTCGGCGGTTGGATCGCGGTGCGGGGCGACGTCGCGGCGACACCGCTCCTCCTCACCGCGATCGTGCTCTGTTGGGTGGCCGGTTTCGACGTGCTCTACGCCCTGCAGGATCTCGAGTTCGATCGGGACCGCGGCCTGCACTCGATCCCGGCTCGGCTCGGCGAGCGCCCGGCACTGTGGGTGTCGGGGCTGCTGCATCTGGCGATGCTGGGGTTGCTGGTAGCGCTACCGCGGACCTACCCGCCCGGGCTTGGCTGGGCCTACTGGCTGGGCGTAGCCGGCTGTGCCGCGCTACTGGGCTATCAGCACACCATCGTGCGGCCTGGCGACCTCAGTCGACTCGACGCTGCTTTCTTCCAGGCCAACGGTCTGCTGGCGGTCTGGCTGTTCGCGATGACGGCCGTCGATCAACTGCTCCTGGCCTGAGCCGGGCGCGCATGAAAGCTCCCGACCCCCTCCCTGCCCTCGACTGAGCGCTGATAACATCGACCGTCCCATGAGTTCCTCACTCCGGCCCGAGACCTTCCCGGCACCGCTCCACGAGCTGGCAGCCAAAGTACGCGACGGCGAACGCCTCGACGAAGCGGACGCGCTCGTCTGCCTGACGACGCCGCACATCCTGCACCTGGGCCGCCTCGCCGACTTCGTGCGCCGGCGCCTGCACGGCGATCTGACGTATTACAACATCAACCGGCACATCAATCCGACCAACATCTGCGTCTACACCTACAACTGCAAGTTCTGCGGCTTCGCCGCGCTCGAGGGCGAGGACCATGCCTGGCAGATGAGCCACGAAGAGGTCTACGAGCATGCTGCCCAGCAAGGCGGCGACCGGGTCACCGAGTTCCACATCGTCGGCGGTCTGCACCCCGACCTGTCGCTCGAGTGGTACCTCGAGATGTTGCGCGGACTCAAACAGCGTTTCCCCAGCGTCCACTTGAAGGCCTTCACCGCGATCGAAGTCGGCTGGTTCGCCCGGCTCGAGAAGATCTCGATCGAGGAAGTCCTCGTGCGCATGCGCGAGGCCGGCCTGGGCTCTCTGCCCGGTGGCGGAGCGGAGATCTTCCACCCCGAGGTGCGCCAAATCATCTGCGACGGCAAGCTCGACTCCGACGAGTGGATCGAGGTCCACCGCGTGGCCCACGGCCTCGGCATCCGCAGTAACGCTACGATGCTCTACGGCCACGTCGAAAAACCCGAGCACAAGGTCGATCACTTGCTGCGCCTGCGGGACCTCCAAGACGAGGCCGGGGGCTTCAACGCCTTCATCCCCCTGGCCTATCACCCCGAGAACAACTACATGGGGCTCAAGTATCACACCACAGGTTCCGAAGACCTGCGCCACCTGGCGGCGTCGCGTCTCGTGCTCGACAATTTTTCCCACATCAAGGCCTACTGGGTGATGATCACCCCCCAACTCGCTCAGATCGCCCTCTCCTTTGGCGCCAATGACATCGACGGCACCGTCGTAGAGGAGACGATCTACCACATGGCCGGGGCCGAGACCGAGCAGCGCCTGACGCGGCTGGAGCTCGAGCGGATCGTGCGTGAGGCCGGCTTCACCCCGGTGCAGCGGGACACGCTCTACAACCCGCTGGCGACGAACGAGCCGGCTCCGGTGGCCGGGTGACGGCCGCCGCCTCGCCGCCCGGGGGGTCTTCGACTCCCACGAGCAAGACCCTGCCGTTTCACTACCTTGCGGTCGACGGGCCGATCGGCGTCGGCAAGACGACGCTGGTCAACATGCTGACCCAGCGCTTCCACGGGGTGAAGATCCTCGAGGACGTCGAGAACCCGTTCCTCACCGACTTCTACAACGACCGGGCCGGCTCGGCTTTCCAAACCGAGCTCTACTTCCTGCTGTCACGTTTCAAGCAACAGCAAGACGTCTTCCAGCGCGACCTCTTCGAGCGCCTGCTGGTCGCCGACTACACCTTCCCCAAGAACCGGATCTTCGCCTACCTCAATCTGCCGGACGACGAGCTGATGCTCTTCGACAAGCTCTTCGGTCTGCTCGAGCCCCAGGTACCGGTGCCCGATCTCGTGCTCTACCTGACGGCCAACCTCGACACTTGTCTCGAGCGGATCAACAAGCGCAATCGAAGCTTCGAGCGCCGGATCTCGAGCGACTACTTGTCGGAGCTGATCGACGCCTACAACCACTACTACCACTACTACAACCGCTCGCCATTGCTGGTGGTCGACACCCGCAACCTCGACGTCGTCGAGCGGCCCGAGGACTTCGACGAGCTGGTGCACCAGCTGATGAAACCGATCAAGGGCACGCAGTATTTCGTGCCGCGCGGCTCATCAGGGGCCTGGTAGGAGCCCAGGGCCCTCTTCCCGTTCGTGGTGGCGCGGCGGTGGGGGGTCACCGACCCCTGCATGAGCCCCCTAGCGAGCAGCCCGTGCTCATCGGCCTCCGAGCTCGAGGGCTAACAACCCCCTCACGTCGTTGTCTGTAAGGTTGTACGACGCGAGAACGATCTCCATGCAGGTTGACGACGAAGAATTGGTCAGGGCAACCCTTGCGGGTGAGCTGTCGGCGTTCGACGAACTGATGCAACGCTATGAGCGCCTGGTCTACAGCCTCGTCGTCTCCTTTGCCGACGGCCACGACGGCGCGCTCGACCTCACGCAGGAGATTTTCTTCAAGGCCTACCGCAAGCTCGCCGCCTTCGATGGCAGGGGCACCGTCAAGGCCTGGCTGGCGCGGATCGCGATCCACGAGGGCATCAACCAGGCCAAAAGCGCCACCCGGCGCCAGGCCCGTCACGATGCGTGGCACGTCGTGCGGCCCACCCACACGCTGGCACCCCAGGACGACGAGATCCTGAGTGGCGAGCGCAAACGGCAGGTCGCAACCGCCCTCGAGCGACTGGCGCCGCGCCATCGTCTGGCGATTGAGCTGCGCTACCTGCAGGAAATGGGGATTCCCGAAGTGGCTTCGGTCCTCGAGTGCAGCGAAGGTGTCGCCCGCAACATCCTCTTCCGCGGCCTACGCAAGCTGCGTCGACAAGTGGCCCAGGCCTCATAACCGACCGGAGGAAAGACCGTGGATCATCCAGACAACTACGATGCATTGATCGATGCCCTCTTCGAGGGCAGGGCGACGCCTGAAGAAGCGGCTCGCCTGCTCGGCGACACCGCCGGCGACGAGCTGGAGGAGTTGGCCGAGATCGTCGACACCTTGAGCCGGATCGACCCGAGCCTGAGGACGCCGAGCGAGAGCCAGTTCCGCTCGGCTCGCAAGGCCGTGCTCGACCGGATCGTCGCCGCCGAAGCACCCGCTCCCGGCCGCTTCTCGCGCTGGCTGCCCCTGGCAGCCGCGCTCGCCGCCTTCGTCGTCGGCCTCGCCATCGGGCGCAGTGACGCCGGGCCGGCGGAAACTCTCACCCTGACCGATCTCGTCGAGCGTGGAGCCCGGCAGACCGCCGCCGGCATGAGCACGCCCTTCCGCTATTCCAACCTGCGCCTGCGCGAGCTCGACGACGGCAACCTGGCGATGAGCGTCGACGTCGCTGCCGAGCTCGACCTCGTGCGGCCCAAAGACGACCTGCTCGTCAATGACATTCTCGCCAGCTCGCTCGTCAACGACGCCTCGCTGGGCACGCGGCTCAAGGCCGTACGGTACGCGGGAGCAGGTCCGCATGTCCGCCGAGCCCTGATTGCGGCCGCCCTCGACGACCCGGACTTCTCGGTACGCCTCAGGGCTCTCGAGCGCTTGATCGAACGCAATGCCCCGGCGGCCGAGACCCAGGAAGCGCTGCTGGCGGTCATCGCCAACGAAGAGTCGGTCGTCATGCGGCTGCTGGCACTCGAAGCCCTTGATGACGACTACATCGGGTCCGATCTCATCGAGACCCTCGACAACGAAACGGCAGGGGACGGCGAGGCTGCGGTGCTGTGGTACGCGCGCCAACGGCTCGACCGTCGCAGCCTCTGAGTGACATCACAAGAACAGGAGAATCACCATGCGCTCTCTATGCATAGCAGCAGTCCTCCCCTTACTCGCCTTCGGCGCCTTCGCCGCCGAGTCCACCCA
>JAPUJD010000100.1 GCA_027296385.1 Acidobacteriota bacterium
TCGGCTCCAAGGGGCGCGGGGCCTACGACGAGAGCGACCTGGGCCCGCTGGCGCCCGGTCAGCGACTGCATCTGGCGCTCTCCTATACGCCGGGGCGCTTGACCGTGTACCGGGACGGGCAACAGACGCTGGCCAAGACCGATCTGCTGGGGCACTTCTTCCATTGGCGGCCCTACGCGCTGACCTTGGGCGACCGCTCGAGCGGCGCCGCGGCCTGGTCCGGCACACTCGAAGCACTGGCGATCTACGACCGGCTGCTCGACCCCGAAGAGGTGCGCCTCAACGCCACCCGCCTCGGGGTCCCGCGCGCCGGCGGTCGGTAGTGGACGAGTCTTGGCCACACGCTAGCCTGGATCCCACGGCTCGGTACGCCGCTGGCGTCAAGCTCGATGACAGCGCCGGGATCGATCGCCATCTCCTCCGCTTCCACGTCTTCTGGGTAGGCCAAGCTGCTCGACCCGGTCTGTGTTTCGACCACGAACCAGATCGCCTGCTCCGGAACACCGTCCGACGGCGCCCACGAAACGAAGCCGGTTCCATCGGTCTCCAAGAGCTCGCTGCCGACGATCGCCTGGTACACAAAGCCAGCGGGTACTCGCGAGACGTGCACCACAGCAACGAAGCCCTTCGGAGGGGCGGCGATCTCGAGCGTTCCCTCCACGAGGTCAACCCGGGGCTGGCTGAATGCACGCAGCGGCGCCAAGACCAACAAGCAAGTGACGACCGTCAGACATCTCATCCCGTTTCCTCCACTTGCGAGACACGCTCGTTCGGGCGTCCCTCTTGAGTCGGGGCGATCGAATGCAGGATCGCCCTCAGTCAGTCATGCGGAATTCGGGCGCGATTCATGCCAACGGGACAATCGTCGGGGGCGCGAGGCGCGACCTGACTGGCTTGCGGCCCGCGGCAACCCGCTTGGCGACAGGGACCGAGGTTGACTAGTATCGGCCAGCCCCGCGTAGCCGTGGAACAGCTCTCCGCCCTCGACTCCGCCTTCGTCTACCTCGAGTCGGCTCGCACGCCGATGCACCTCGGCGGCGTGGGCTCGATCGACCGGGCGCAGGCCGGGTACGGGTTCGTCTCTGCGCCCAGCCGCTGGATCGCCGGCGACCGCTGTGGGAGCTCGCCGACGTCGAGGGCGTCGACGGCCGGAGAAGAATGAAGGAGTTGAGGCCGCCCAGCCGTCTTCTTTTCTGGCTCGAAGGCAGAGCCCTTGTGGAGCTGGCGACCCTGCCCTTTTGGATCCCCGTGATGAAGAGGCAACCGCGGGGGGACGGACACGCGGTCCTCGTGTTACCGGGGTTCCTCGCCAGCTCGAGCTCGACCGGGCCGCTGCGCAGCTTCCTCGAGGGTCGCGGCTATAACGCTCAGCGCTGGAAGCTGGGCCGTAACTGGGGTTTCTTCGAAGAGCTGGGGCGGGCGATGAATCAACGCGTTCGGGACCTGCACGAGCTCTCGGGCCGCAAGGTGTCCCTCATCGGCTGGAGCCTCGGGGGCGTCTACGCGCGGGAGCTAGCCCGCGATCTACCCGAGTTGGTGCGCCAGGTGATCACCCTCGGAAGCCCTTTCCGCGGTCGGGGCGGCGGCAACCATGCGACCAGACTCTACGCCGCCATCGCCGGTCAGCACCCGAAAGATGTCGCAGACGAGCTGTTCGAGACAATGGCTCATCCACCGCCGGTGCCCACGATGGCAATCGTCTCCAAGTCGGACGGCATCGTCTCCTGGCGCACGGCGATCGAGCGGCTCGAGCACGACCGGGTCGAGAACGTCGGTGTGCACGGCTCCCACTGTGGGCTCGGAGTCAACCCCGCCGCCTGGATCGCCATCGCCGACCGCCTCGCCCAGCCCGAAGGCACGTGGGAGCCTTTCGAGCCCAAGGGGTATCAGCGGTTGCTCTATTCGGCCATCCAGAGCGGCTCAAGTCCGCCGGTACGTGGCGCCGAAGATCAGCCGTAGACTTGGCTACGCGCAAAGCGTACTTTGCTTGGCTCCTGACGGTTTGTCTCAGCGGTGGTGAGAGACCGGCCCGTCAGGACTCCGACGATTCACTCTCGCGCTGCTTGATCTTGTCGAGCAAGACCTCTCTCTTGCGCTTCGCTCTCTCCAGCTCGACCTCGAGAAGGGGCTCGGACACTAGTCGGAAGCCTCGACCAGCACGGCTTTCTCGCCATGCTCCTCGACGAGTCGGGCGATCACCTTCGTCATGCGATCACGTCGGCGCAGGATCGATCGAATCTGTGCCCGGCCGAGCCACTTGCCGAGCGGCTGGGTCAGGGTCTCTTCATCGAGAGCCAGCATCCGCTCCCACAGGTCGCGGTCGACGCGTATGAGCTCGTGCACCATCCTCTGGCTCCGGGTGAACGCCCTCGAGTGATCGATCAGGATGAGATTCCAAGCCGGGTCGACCATCCAGTTGCCGAGATTCGGGTCGAGGTTGCTGATCAGATTGTCGAACATCTTGGCCCGGGTGAGCTGAAGGTTCCAGCGCCTCTTCTCCTCCGCCGGCGGCTTCGGCGGCCCGCCCAGCTGCCCGAAAGTCTTGGCCGGAGTCACCCACATGCAGGCGGCGCCGTATTGGCCGTCGATCCGACGCTCGACCGTGACCGGCACCATGCCCAGTCCGAGCAGCTTGTCCAATTCGTAGGCGGCGACTTCGGACTTGTAGCTCTCGTAAAAGCCGTGGTGCATACCGGCCGTGATCGGTTTCCAGGCGAACGCCTCGATCGGTCCGCCGGCGGCAACATCCGCCCGATACGGATTGGTCACGCCAGTACCGATCGGCTCGAGCTCGACTACTCGAGCGGCGATCAGCGCCGCCTCGAACTCGGCTTCCCGGCCGATCCAGCTCCTGGCGTCGACGACTTCGGGAGCTGCGGCCGCCTGGCCGGGGCCGGCGCCAAGGGCCAGCACCACCAGGATCGGCAGCCATACGTGTCGAATCGAACCCATGTGTCAGTCGCGGTCGGCTAGAAGAGTACCTTGTCTTCGCCTCGTTCGGCGATGAGTTGCTCGGCGTGCTGCAGGATGAGGTCGCGTCGCGCGAGGAGGCTCTGGCGCTGTTTCGGCGTCAGCCAGGCATCCAACTTCTCCTCCAGCAGTTCCGGAGTCAAGTGCCGAAGGCGCTCCAGGTGCTCGCGTGAGAAACGCCGCAGGTACTCCTGGTTCAGGAGCCTCGGGTGGGTCCTGAAAGCCCGCGAATGGTCGATGACCCACACTCGGAAGTTCTTGTCCACCAGCAAGTTGTTGATGTTCTGGTAGTCGCTGTCATGAATCAGCTGATGAAACAGTCGGGCGTCGTAGATCTGCTTCGCCCACTCGGCGGCGTCGGTCGGCTTCAGGCCTTGTTTTCTCCTTTCGGCTTCGGTGATGCAGTCCTCTATCCACCATTGGATGGAGCCCTTGGTACGACGCACTCGCCTCATCACCGTAGGAGGCACGAAGTCGAAGCCGAGCAGCTTGTCGAGCTCGTACGCCGCCACCTCGCTCTTGTAGGAGTCTCGGAAGCCGATCTCCGGGGGCAGGCCGTCGTGGAAGTCCATCTTCGCACTGTATTCGGAGATGGTCTTCCAGATCGCCCGCACAGTCCGCGAGCCGTCGGTGAGAGTGACTCTGTGAGGTCGGGTGACCCCCACCGGAATCCTCTCCTTATCGACGATCTCGGCGGTGCGCAGGAACTCCTCTGCTTGGGCCCCGGTGAGCCGATCGAACGGATCCTCTGGGTGGCCCACCGGGCCGGATTGCAGGGCCAGGATCAGGAGTGCTACGAGCATGAGCCATCACCTTCTTTCGCTTGAGGCTACCTGTCAAGACTACCGCGAAGCGGGCAAGAAGCTGGTCGAGGCCTCTGCCGGAGGCCGTGCGGAGTGTTAGCCCGCGGCCGCCGGGCGGGCCAGCTTGTTGTAGAGCCAGGCGAAGATCCAGCCGCAGATCAGGCCGTCGATGAAGGCGTAGACGAGCCCGATGAAGGCGCCAGCCAGGCTGATGCTGTAGCCGAGGTAGAAGCGCTTGAGCATCTCCAGGTGCCCGCCACCGCCGCGGAACATCGCCCACAGCGTGCAGAGGAAGAGACAAACGCCCATGAGTGTGCCTAGGGTGAGGCCAAAAGCTCTCTTGTCTAGTTGCATGACGCCTCCTTTGTCGCGGATAATCGCATTCTATCCTCGACTGCGCCACCGCCCGAGCGAGATCGCAGCGCGGACCGGCGCCACTCGTCGCCGAGCGCGACGATTTTGGCTAGTGTCCCGTGCGGCAGGTTCGCTAACCGGCTCGCCGGTTCTCAGCGCCCTTTAGCGGCGCGGAGATAGCATTGCGCGGCGGAGACTGGGAGACCATTGGCTAGTTGGAGGCAGGGATATCGGTTATCGACGCTGTGGATCTTGGCCGCTGCGGCCGGGCTCGCGGCGTGCCGGCCGGCTGCGGATGAGGCGTTCCTGATCCGCGATGTCACGATCGTCGATGGCAGGGAGTCGACACCGCTATCGGGGATGTCGGTCTTGGTGGAGGGTAACCGGATCGCATCCGTGGGGCCGGTGGGCTCCTTGCGGCCGCCGCCGGGAACACGAGTGTTCGAGGCCGGCGGGCTCTATCTGGCGCCGGGTCTGTGGGACATGCACACGCACGCTCTGTGGGAGCCGTTCGTGAGCGATGGCTCCCTTGCATTGTTCGTGGCCAATGGGGTGACGGGGATTCGGGACATGGGTGGCGAGCTGGAGGTGTTGCGCAGGCTTAAGGCGCCGGGGCGCGAGAGGGGCGAAGCGGAGCCGAGGATCGTGGCTTCGGGACCGTGGCTTAACGTCGAGGAGCTCGATTCCAGGGCAGGGATGGCCGTGGTTACGCCGGCGGAGGCGCTCCGGGCCGTTGCTGCGATCGCAGAGGCCGGTGCCGACTTCATCAAGGTCTATCTGCAACTGCCGCGAGAGGTATTCTTGGCGGTGCTCCAGGAGGCCGCTGCGCGGGGCCTGCCAGTCGCCGGACACGTGCCGATCGAGGTGGGAGCGCAGAAGGCGGCCGAGCTCGGCATGCGCAGCATCGAGCACATGCAGGCCGAGATCGGTGGCTATTGCAATCCGGAGGAGACCGGGGACTGCGTCTCGCTGTTCGAGACCTTCCGCCGGCTTCGCACCTGGCAGACCCCCACCCTCGTCGTGCGGCGAAACCGGGCCCATCTGGAGGATCCTGCCGTAGTCGAGGCTCCCGGGCTCGAATTCGCGCCGGCGTATCTACGGGAGGAGTGGGAGGCGGTCCGCACGCTGCGTCTCGAGAGCATGGATGCGGAGGAGCTCGACGCCGTCCGTGGACGGTTCGCGGCCGAGGGGCGACTGGCGGCGGCCCTGATTCGTGCTGGCGTCCCCATTCTGGCCGGCTCGGACGCCGGCGATCTGTACTGCCTGGCTGGCTTCAGCCTGCATGAGGAGCTAGCGCTGCTGGTAGAGGCGGGGATGTCGGCCCGCGAGGCTCTGCGGACGGCGACGCTGGGCGCCGCCGAGTACCTCGGCCTGGAGGACTCGCTCGGTACTGTGGAAGCCGGGAAGCTGGCCGATCTGATCCTCCTGGAGGCTGATCCGTCGGAGAACATAGCCAACGCAAGGCGACTGCGCGCTGTCGTGCTGGGTGGCCGGCTTTTCGATCGCCCGGCGCTGGATCGGCTGCTGTCCGCGCCGGATAGTGTAGAGCTCCGCGGCTCCAGAGAGCCGGAAGAATGAGGCGCGCGCGGCGTCTGCGTCAAGTGAGCAGAAGCTCGGATGGAGGGCGCCGGAACGGGTTCACCACCTCGACTCCGCTGAAGAGCTGACCCTCCTGCAGATCCTCCGTCAGGAGATACCGGCACTGGGTCGTCTGGGCTGCCGCAACGATCAGCGAGTCCCAGAAAGACACGACGAATCGATCCTGCACAGACCACGCCGTCTCTATCAGCGCCGTGTCGAGGTCGATGGGTTCCCAGCTCCTGAGATCGCGCACGTCTGCCCTGGCCTGCTCGGCGCTCATCCCAGGATCGAGCTTCCGGGTCACGGTCACATAGAACTCGTTGAGGACCTGCACACTCAAGCGACCTCGACGGCTCTCCCAGAGGCGTAGGAGCCAGGCACTCGCCAGCGGCTGCTTTTCCGCCTCCGACGCGTCGCGGCTGTACACCAGCACGTTGGTATCGACAAAGACGTTGCCGGACGGGACACTAACGCTCATGGAGCTCGTCTCGCCGGGGATAGCTTCCGCTCTTCTTCAGCTCCGCTGCCTGACGCGATAGAAAGCTCTGCTTGGCTGTCGCGTAGCTCTCCTCACGCTGCATCCGCTCTTCCAGCATCTCTCCCAGTAGACGAGAAACGCTGGTGTTTTCTTGCGCCGCCAAGACACGGGCCCAGCGAGCGACCTGCTCGGGCAATGTGATGGTCACGTTCCTCATGGACACGATTCTAGTGTTTCACGAATTTCGTGTCCATGACACGCTGTTCGCCAGGAGCTTGCCCAGGGATCGGCCGTCGCGACGACGGGCCCCGCGGGAAGCTCGCGTCCGGCTCGGCCAGGAACGAGCGTGCCTCGACCACCGTGGCGTATCTCGGGGAGCATGCCGCGGAGAGCGTGGACCCGAAAGGGAGGAGACCTAGCCTGAAGTGAGCCCGACGAATGTCCCGGCGTTGCGCTGGCAGAGCGCCCGCATGAGAGTTGCGAAGCGGACGCCGGTCGCTTCCGAGACGCCGAAGCTGGAGAAGACGACCGGGAAGCCGACCGCATGGATGCGAACTCGCGGGTTGCCCGCGGCGTCGCGCCGGTTGATCTTGTCGATTGCGTCGATCACATCCTGGATCGACTTGCCGGTGAACTCGTCGCCGAAGACATAGACGCTGACTTTCTTGTCGGAGGAGCCGAAGACCCTCACCGCGCGCGTGATTCCCTCCACGGGGCTGCTGTTGCTGAAGGCCCTCCAGGTGCGCAGTCGGTCGAGGATCGCCTTGCGCCGACCCGGAGTGTCCGGGATCCACTTTCCGGCGTAGCTCGAGAACATGTACTTCCCCATGTCGTTCATCACTTGGATGCCCTTGACCTTGGGGTAGATTTTTAGTGTCTCCGACATCTTCCTCAGCACCAGTGGCCAGGCGCCGCGCGTCATGCTGCCGGAGGTGTCGATGACGAAGATGATGTACTCGCTGTCGACCGGAATGCCGCCGACCGTGGCGTTGGGCGCTGGCGGGTGCTCGAGTTGACGCTGGAGCCGCTGCATCTCTTCGGTGAGCGTCTGCTGTGCGGCCAATAGCCGGCCTTCGAGGATCTCCTGTACTTGGGAGAGCTGGCTGGTCGCGGCATACTCGCCGGGTACCTTCCAAAGGTCGCCGCGCAGCCGCGCTATTTTCTCGGTCTCGATCGAGCGCTGGCTGCGTTTGCTCACCAGCTCGCGGTTGAAGATCGCGGTCTCGCCGCGGATCTCGGCCAGCTCCTGCTCGAGTCTCAGCACCCTCCCTTCGAGGTCCTCGCGCGACGATTCGAGGGCCGCCGGCTCGCCCATCTTGGTGAGCACGAGCAGAACGACGATGGCTCCGAAGCCACAGCTGATCGCGTCGAGAAACGACAGGTTGAAGTCCCCGGGGCCGGGGCGCAGCCGCCGCCGTCTCATGGCCAGTCCCTCGCCGGCGAGAAGAAGGAGCCGCGGGTGGCGAGCGCCAGCTTCCAGTAGGCGCTCGGTGCCGCCGGGTCGCCCTCCATGGGAAAAAGAACCGTGTTGACCGGCAACCCGCGCGGCAGGAGCTGGATCGCTTGTTCGAAGTGTGCGATCCGTTGCTGGCTGGAGACGGTGCCTCGCTTGGGCTCTCTGGCGCCGCGGGTGGGGAGTCCGTCGATCAACAGGATGAGGTTGTCCGGCTGCGGTCTCATCGCCGCCACGGCGGCCAGCCCATGATGGAGGCTGGTACCGCCATCAGGGACGATCTCGCGCACCGCCTGGACGGCGGCCTCGAGGACATCGCGCTGACTCGCGTCGAGCCACCGACCGCCAGTGCCGTCCAGGACCGGGCGCGCGCCGTCGGCGAAGGTGTAGATCTGGAAGGTGCTCGAACGGGGAAGCTGGGTCGTCAGCCAGTCGACGGTGGAGACCGCCTGCTGCCACTTGCGGGCTCGGATCTTCCGGTCGTCGGGAAGGTTGCGCCGGCGGATGACATTGACGATGGTCTCGTCGAGCATGCTCGAGGAGGAATCGAGCAGGATGAAGATGCGGTCGCCACCGAGCTTGAGGCCGGTCAAATACTGTCGATCGCCGTCGCCGACGAAGGCGCGCGTGCGGTCGCCGGGGATCTCGTCGTCGGGCTGCGCCGCCGACAGCCGGCGCGCCTCATCCTCGAGCGTCTTGAGATCGCTCTGCAGCCGTCTGACGTGCTCGCGGCGGGCCAAGGTCGACTCTTCCATGGTGGCCAGTTCGCGGCGCAGCGCCTCGAGCGCTTCGAGCAGGCGTCTGGCCAGGCCCCTGGAAAGGGTGCGGTCGTTCTCGACTTCCTCGATCGAGTTCCTCAGCCGCACGAGACCGAGAGAGCCGTCGAGGACGAGCTCTTCTAGTCGCTCGACCTCGGCCGCGAGGTCGTGTTGCGCCTCGTCGGCCCGCACGCGGACGTTGGCGTTGATGATCATGTAGAGCAGGATCACCGACCCGAGGCCGCAGGTCATGGCGTCAAGAAAAGCGAGGCCGAAGACGTTGGGCCGGCTACGTCGCGCCATCGCTCGCCTCGGGGCCCTGAGGGACTCCGGCTCTTGTGAGCCGAGTGATCAAGCGAATGCCTGGTTCGTCGGTTTCGATGCTCTCGCGTGCCGCGAGACAACCACGGGCCGCCGCGTCGAGCGGCAGGGTCACCACACGTCGGCCGGTCATCTCCTCGAGCATCTGCTCGAGGCCGGGGAGAGCGCTGGTGCGCTGGGCCAGAGCCAGGCTCGTCGCTCCGTTCGCCCCATCCGCTGCCCGCACCTGGTCGAAGAGGGTGGCGTAGAGAGGTTCGGCGGCACGGATCAGTGCGCTGCGCCGGACCTCGGCGCGATGTTCGACGCCGGAGCCGGCGAGGCCGATCTCGATCCGGTCATGGTCGCGGATATCGACCAGCCAGCCCTCTAGGCGGTCGAAGAGCTGTTGCTCGCTGCCGGCCGAATGCAGGGGGTCGAAACGGGTTTCGCGGATGAACGCGTCGGCGATCGCGCGCGTCCAGACTTCGGCGAGCTCGAGCAGCCCGACGTCCGGCTGCAGGTGGATCTTGCCGCGGATGACGTCGTCGCCGACCTCGAGCTCGGTGGCGACGAGCCGGTGCAGATGAAGATCCAGATGCAGGACGCGTCCTGAAGGCAACATCCCGGTCCCGGCGGTCGCCACAGCCGAGTCGATCATGCCGGTAACCGGTAGCCCCGCCGCCTCGGCGATGCCGAGGAGCAGGGCCAGCTGCTGAGGCGAGAAGCCGCCCGATACGGCCAGAAGCACCGATTCGAGGTCTGCGCCTGCCGCTTGCCGCACCTTCTCGAGCTGGGCGTAGGCGAGGTCCGCCGAGCCCCACTCCCGGGGAAACGGAGCGCCCAGGGGAGACGTGCCCAGATCCTGCCAGAACCGGCTGTGAACGTGTCGCGGCTTGAGACGAGCGAGTCGCGCTGCTTCACCGCCGGTCAGCAACCGGGCTCCGTCGAGAACAGCGAAACCTGGACTGCCGGAGTGATGGGTCGACGCGGACGCCTCGCGAATCAACACGCCGGCGTCGTGGAGCTCGATTGCCAGGGTCGACAATCAGAGGACTTTCAGGTGGCGGACGAGGTGTTCGTCCACGTACGTCACGGTGTCGAGCACCAGCCGCTCCTGCTGGAGCTGCAGCTGGTGTAGGAGGAACATCAGGACGATGCTGATGAGCAGCGCGATCAGCGTGGAATTGAACGCTACGCCCAGGCTCTGGGTGACACCCGAGATGTCGCCCTCGACGGCCTGGTGGGCTTGCCCGAGGGCTTCACCGATGCCGCGTACGGTGCCGATGAAGCCGATCGAGGGGATGGCCCAGGCGATGTAGCGGACCATCGACAGCTCCGACTCGAGCCGCTCGGACTCGGCCTCGCTGATGGCGCGGGCGGTGTCGGAGACATCCTGGATGTTGCGGGTCGCGGCGAAGCGGTGCAGAGCCGAAAGGAGGGATCGCGGCAGCAGATGCCTTTGGTCGCTCGTCGGCAGCGCTTCGACCTGCCGGGCATACTCACGAACATCCTCCGGCAGGATGCGGGTCCCTTCGGCGAGAGGAACCAGCTCGAGTCCCAGCAATCTGTGTTCGCTCGACACCAGCACGCCTTTGTAGGCCATGATGGCCAGGGCCCAGATGCCGAGAATGAAGCAGGCTTCCTGTTCGAAGTCGCGCACGATGACGAAGAACGTGCGCTCCTGCACGGCGCTCGGATCCTCGAGCATCTGGATCCTCTGCTCGGTGAGAATCGCGTCGGCCTGCGGGCGAATCCAGGTGACGTAGAGAGCGTGGACGACGATCGTCGCCACGATCAGTGAGGCCAATTGAAAGACGAACTCGGCCGGGTAGGCTCTACTCTTCATCGGCTAGATGTCCACCGGGAACGAGATCGCGCTGTCGGCCGGCAGCTCTTCGGTCGGGACAAAGGTGTCTTCCTCTTCGACCGGCTCCGCTGCGGCCTCGCTGCGGCCCGCCAGATTGCTGGCGAGCAGCAGCGCTAGGACCACCAGCGCGAGCAGGAAGAGTGTCGAGGTGAAGGGTCGTCGCATAAAAGGCTCCCGTCTCAAGGGCTATTCGGCGTAGCGGGCGAGTCTGAATCCTACGTCGGGCCGCGCCCCGGTGCCGAAGTCGCGGTAGGTAAGGCGTAGCTCGGTGATGGTGCTGTGCCGCCAGCTCGACCCGCGGATGACGTGATGTCGGCCCGATTCCGGCCCCCACGGATCCGTCAGGACCTCGCGCGAGACGCCGACGCCGTAGAAGTCGTGAGTCCATTCGGCGGCGTTGCCGCCGAGGTTGAAGAGGCCTCGGGCATTGGGGCGAAACGCGTCGACCGGAGCGGTCGTGGGGAATCTATCGCTGAAATCGGTGAGCACGTTGGCAACGATGGCTCGAGCGGAGGCGTCGGCGTAGTTGCCGGATCCGTCGGCGACCGGCAGGGAGTCTCCCCATGGGTACTTGATGGAAGCTCCGTCGTCGGCGAACCGCGCCACCCACGACCACTCCGCCTCGGTCGGCAGCCGGTAGCCGGTGGAGCGGGGACGAGCAGCCACCAGGGTGCCGCCCCGGCGAACGTATGCGGGCGGCAGCTGCTCCTTTTCGCTCAGCCAGTTGCAGTAGGCGGCGGCGTCCTGCCAGCTGACGTTGACGACCGGATGGTGATCGGTCTCGAGGCTACGGCCCGCCACATTGCCGGAGAGATGTTCCTGGCGAAAGCGTCGGAACTGACGGTTGGTGATCTCGTGCGCCCCGACGTAGAACCGACGGGTCAGGTCCACCTCGCGAATGACCTCGTTGGACCCTCGACCGGGCTCGCGGCGTGGAGCGCCCAGGCGAAAGCGGCCGGGTGCGATCAGTCGCAGCTCGTGGCCTTCCGCGGTGTTGTAGGTCGGAGGCATGGCGAGGGTCTCGAGCTCCTCGAAGGTCCGCAGCCTGACTTCGAGCGAATGCGTCAGCTCGGGGATCGGCGTCACCGTCTGGCTGAAGGCCTCGAATCCGGCCTTGCGGATCTCGAAGAGATGCGGTGTCGTCGGCAGCATCAGGGTCTGGCTGGCATGGCCACGAGGCTCGCCGTCGATAGAGAGCTGTGCGTCGGGGGGCCAGGCCGAGACGACGACCTTGCCGAGCTGCGCGTCGAGCTCGACGGTCATCTCGCGGCGCTCATCGGACTTGACCTGCAGCGCGAGGCTCGCGGTGGCGAAACCGGCCCTCGACAACTTGATCTCGAACGCGCGATCGGGCGCCAGCACCAACTCGAGGGGCGTTTTGCCCTCGAAGGCGCCGTCGACGGTAACCGCCGCCCCGGGCGGAACCGAGGCGAGTTGCACGATGCCCGCGAGCGGCGCCAGTCGAACCCGGGGCAGGGTCACCGGGCGCCCGGCGACCACCGGGAAGGCGGCGGTGTAGGCCTGGTATCCGGCCAGCGACAGTTCCAGCCGATGGCTTCCGGCACCGAGCTCCAGGGTCAGGGGAGTCGTGCCCAGGGACCGGCCGTCCACCCGCACGCTCGCCCCGGCGGGATCCGACGACATCTGCACCGGAGCCCAGCGCGGCTCCAGTCGGGCGACGATCGACTGTAGGGCGCCGGCGCCCTCGATCGTGAGATGCTCGACGAAGTCCTGGTGGCGGGGCGCCGAGAGCCGTAGCTCGTGTTCACCGGCGGCGACCTCGATCGGCCTCTCGAGCGGCGTGCGGCCCGCGAGCTCGCCATCGATCAGGATGTCCGCTCCCACCAGCTCGCCGGTCGAGATCTCCAGCAGGCCCGGAAGAAGCTCGAGGCGGAAGAAGAAAGGTTCGTTGCCGTCGGCAGCGACCACCAGCGGAGTTTCCAGCCTCGTGTAGCCACTCTTCTCTGCGACCAGTGTGTAACTGCCCGCGAGCAGGACGTGGCGGCCGGCAACCGCGAAGTTCAGTCCGCCGTCGAGCCGCAGAAGGTCGGGGGTCGGCTGGACGGCGATCTCGATCGCCTGCGCCGAGTAGAGAAGCGCACCGACCGCGACCAGCGCCAATACGGCGAGGCCGAGGGCGAGGTAGCGCCCGGGCGACGCCAGACGGTTTCGGGGCGTCAGCCCGGAACCGGTGATCCTCGGCGTGAAGGCGACGGGCTCGATGAGGTCTCCGAGGCGGGAAAGGTCGCCCTCGCGGGGGGGGGGCGTCAGGACCGGTGCCGCCAGGTGGTCCGGCGAGCCGGGCTCGGCGATCAGCCGGATCTTTCCCGCCGAGGCTTCGACCCGCAAGCGGGAGCCATCGACCCGAAGCTCGTCGCCCGGCCGCAACCAGCGCGAACCGCTCAGTGGGGCGTCGTTGACCCGGATCTCCCGGCCACTGGTCTCGACCGCCTGCACGAAGAGGTCGTCGCCGGCGAGCCCCAGATGAGCGAAGGTCCTCGCTGCGTCTCCAGGCAGGAGCTGGACGTCGCTCTGGGCGCCACCGATCGAGAGCGGAAAATCGATCGCGGTGACCCGCCGGGTCCCGTGCGGATCCTCGATCACGAAGACACCGGCGTCGCGGGTGCTCAAATTTCCTCCTCGCACCGGATGACGAGAGGAGGCGGCTCGACGCCCGGCTCGACGGTCAGGGTAAGCCGCACGTCACGGTAGCCGGCCCGGGAGCCGACCACGACATAACGGCCGGGACGCAACTCGAGCTCGCGGCTCTCGAAGGTGCCCAGCTGGCCCACCCGGTAGACCACGACGGCGGTCTCGTTGTCCGACCGGAGCCGGGCGCGCATCGGTGTCGAGTAGGCGCTGACGAGTTGCGCCAAGCGCCGGCTCTGACTCTCGAGACGTGGGCCGGGTTGCTCGACCTCTTCGGCCTCCCGCAGGGTGGTCGTTGCCTCGGCCAGGACGTTCTCGGAGGAGAGCCGATCGGGTCGCCCGAGGTAACCCTCGATTCGGACCGAGAGCTCCGCTCGCCAAAGCGCCAGGCGGCGACCGGAGACTGCGAACGCGACCGTCCCATCGAGCGTCAGGACGTCGGCGTAGAGCACTCCGGCGCGGACCCACTCTTCGCGCTCGGCGTGCGCGCCTGCGCGCTGGCGCAGATCCAG
The DNA here is from genome assembly GCA_027296385.1 of Acidobacteriota bacterium. GTDB lineage: Bacteria > Acidobacteriota > Thermoanaerobaculia > Multivoradales > JAHEKO01 > CALZKB01. The sequence goes on from JAPUJD010000100.1 coordinate 13,726, forward strand.
GATGGCGGTCTGGCGCAGGCCGGTCGCGGTTCGTGCCAGAGCGTCTTTGACCAGACTGGACTCGGGCTGCAGTCGGTTGGCCTCGCGGAAGGCCTCCTGCGCAGTGGTGAAGTCACCCCGATCGAGGGCGCCCAGCCCCGTGCTCATCGCGACGGCAAACGGATCCTCAGCCGGCTGCGGCCGGGGCTTCTTCTCGACCACCCCAGCGATGGTGTCCCGACTGTCGGCCGCGAGCGGTGCGCTCTGGAGGGGCCGCAGCTCCCGCTCGACCGTCGCCGCGACGGGCTCCTCGACGGCGACCGCTGCCGCGGCCCGTCCACGTTCGGTCCGAGCCGGCGGCTCCGCGGCCACCGTCCCGACCGGATCGTCTTCGACCCAGCCTGGGAGCAGCAGGAAGACGACGAAACCGGCAAGCACGAGCAGGCCGAAGCCGAGGAGCGTGAGAACGCTCGCCAGAGAACCTGACGCCGCTTCGGCCGTTCGCTCATCGAGGCTTCGAGGGGGGAGCATGGCAGCGGCGAGCCCGCGCGGCGGTTGCTGTCGCGTCGGGCTCAACTCCCAGGCAGTCCAGCCTTCTGTGCTGCGCCGGCGAGCACGGTGCCGCTGTCGGGATCGATCTCGAGGCCGGTGTCGGTGAGGAAGATCTGGCGCAGCAGCTCGCGCCACGTCTCGTACTGCGTATCGGCCGATCCTGTCAGACGCAGCGTCTGGCCCTCGACGTCGATGACCATCGGATCGAGCTCTGCATCGAGCGAGGCGGCGAGCTCCTGCAAAGCCTCGCGGTGGATCTTTGCCTCCTGGCCTGCGCCGACCCCGGCCTGGATGGCCGCCGCGCCGGCGATGACGGCCACCTGACCGACGCCGTATCTATCGCCCTTCTTGGCCTCGAGCACCCCTCCGAGAATGCCCAGCAGGCCCAGGAACTTGAGTTTGCGAGCCTTGGCCTTGAGCTCTCGCAGCGCCAGCTGTTCCTCGAAGTTGAAGCCGCGCCAGCGGTCATAGGACTCGATCATCTCGAGCTGAAAGTTGGCGTAGTGATCGGTCAGTGTGTCGACCAGCAGGTCGTCGAGCTGGCGGATGTCGCCAATCCGGAGCAGCATCGGATCGTCCTCGGCCGGCGAGCGGGCGCGGACGTAGTACCCCTTGCGATTGCGCTCCAGGTATTCCCCGAAGGAGTCCGGCGAGAGGTCAGCGGCGAAACGGAGACTCGAGATCACGGGAAGATCCAGCAACTGCTGCGGCTTCAGCTTCTGGCGCGCCGCCAGCAAATCGTTGGCTGCATCGTTGTAGATCTGCTGAAAAGGTGCCGGGCGGATCTGGTCCTGGTCCTCTTCGTAGGCCCGCGGGTCGGCCTCCTGGTTGTACTTCCTGGTGAACCACTCGCGCCCGGAGGCGTCACGGGCCGTCAGCTCGAAGCTCAGCCTCAAGCCCGTCGACTCGAAGATCTTGCCTCGCACCAGGACTTCGACTGTGTCGACGCCCCGCGGGACGACCCGCACCGCGCCCCAATTTCCGGTCGACTGCAGGGTGTCCATCAAGCGAACCGGAAAGTACATGGCCTCGGCGCGTCTGAGGTCGGGGAAAATCGCGCGGTCCTCGAAAGTCGAGGGGTTTTCGCCCGCGACACCGGAGTACAAGACCGCACTCGCGACGTCGAGCAACTTTTCGTCCGGGATCTCGCCGGTGGCCTGGATCGCAGGGACCACCGGCCGCGGCGGCGTCGCGGCCGTGGCTGCAGCCAGCGGCACGACGGCCAACAGCAGTGACAACCGGAACTCGAGTGACCTGGTCATCCGCCCGAACCATCCTTCTGTTTGGGTCTCGAACCGCTCGTGTAGTCGCGGTACTCCTGCCACAGTCTCTCACGCAGCGCCGGATCTTTCTCCTTCATCGCCGCCTCGCGCAGCTGGCGAGCGACGATGTCGTCACCATCGCCGTCGGGAATGTCGGGCGGGATGTCGCGTT
>JAPUJD010000101.1 GCA_027296385.1 Acidobacteriota bacterium
GTGGACGAGAGTCATGGTGGCTCGGGGGGCGGCTAGCCGTCTGAAATCCCGGCAGAGATAGGTCACCCGGCTGCCGACGGCGGTGAAGGCCGCCACTCCCCGACTGCAGATACGGTGCTCCTGCGTGCCGGACGCGGGCACGTAGAGCGTGAGGGCCAGCGAGCTTAGGGCCGGCTGGCCCAGCTCGGCGAACAGCTCGCGGCAAGCCGCAACGCCTTCGACCGTGCGTTTGGCCAGGTCGAAGGCCTCTTCGAGCTGCCGCTGCATGCCGCCAGGCATTCCTGCTGCGGCCCTCACCGCCGGCGCCAGCGTTGGAGTGGCGACCAGCCGGCCTCCTGGTCCTGGCCGCTACTGGCGCGGTGTTCCTCGTGCGAAGTCTGGGGCCGCCGGCGGCGACGGCGAGCGAGGTGTCGGCCATCGTCGTGCTGCCGCTGCAGGACCTGTCGCCCGAGCGCGGGGGAGAGTACTTCGCCGCCGCGATGACCGAAGCGTTGACGACCGATCTCGCCCGGATTGGCGCCTTCAGGGTCCTCTCACGGCGCTCGATCGACCAGTACGCCGAAACCCACGGCTCTCTCGCCGGGGTGGCTTCCAGCCTGGGAGCCGATGCGGCGGTCGAAGGCTCGATCGTACGGGCGGACGGGCGGGTGAGAATCAACGTCCAGCTGACCGATGCCTACACCGACACCCATCTCTGGACCGAGAGCTACGAACGAGAGCTGGTCGACATTCTGGCTCTGCAGGGCGAAGTGGCTCGCGCGATCGCCTCCGAGCTCTCGAGCTCAGTGGCCAGAGGGTTCGGCTCGGCCGAGGCACCGCCGCGGGTCGATCCGTTGGCTCATGACCTCTACCTTCAGGGCCGCCACGCGCTGGGCCGCTGCTTTTTCGAGGGACCCAACGAGGCGGCGGACTTCTTCCAGCGCGCGATCGACGCTGACCCGGGCTTTGCCCCGGCCTACGCTGGCCTGGCCGACTACTACTCGATCCTGACTCTGTACGATTTCTTGCAGCCGCATGAGGGATTCCCGAAAGCCCGCGGCGCGGCGCTCAAGGCTCTCGAGCTGGACCCGGGCTCGGCGGAGGCCCACGCTGCACTGGCCCACGTCGAGTTCATGTTCGACTGGAACTGGGAACGGGCGGACGGCGGTTTCCGCCGCGCTCTCGAACTCAACCCCAGCAACGCCGACGGACATCGAGCCTACGCCTTTTTTCTCACCTGCATGGGCCGCTTCGAGGAAGCTGTAGAACAGGCGCAGCTTCAGATCGAGCTCGACCCCCTCAACGACCGTAGCCACCTGGCCTGGGTCCTGTTCAACGCCCGGCGCCACGACGAGTCTCTCGCCGAGCTCGAGAGAGGCCCGGAGCCGGCAACGCTCCAGTTCGCCCAGCAGTTGAGTTCAATGAGTAAGCAACGAGCGCTCGTGGGCTGGAACTACGCCCTGCTCGGTCGTCATGGCGAGGCAATCGACATCCTTGGCCCCGTCGCGGCGGCTCGCGGCAGCAGGAATCCCACCGTCCTCGGTGTGCTGGGCTGGACCCTGGCCTCGGCCGGTCGCGGCGGCGAGGCACGGGAGGTCCTGGGCCGGCTCGAGGAGCTGGCGGCTTCGCAGACGAGCGGCGATCTCTACGCGCAAGTCATCGTTCTGACCGCGCTCGGGGAGACCGAGCGGGCTCTCGATCTGCTCGAACAAACGGTGCTGCAACGCTCGCCGAACGCCATCTTCCTCGCCGTGGAGCCCTTTCTCGAGTCTCTCGCCGACGAGCCCCGCTACCAACGGCTGCTCGAGAGTGTCGGGCTCTCGCGTCCCGCCTCCTAACCTGCATTGCTCACCCCGCTTCGGCTGCAACGGCGGATCTGCCCGCTTCTCAGCGCCAGCTCTCGCCCAGCTGAGTCGCTCTGCCCGGCTCCGATGAGGATCGTGAGGTAGCCTTGCGCCATGGCGCAGCCCACAGACCCCGAGTCCGGGCCGGTCCTGGTTTTCACCACCGCCGACGTCGGCCTGCTGCCGGTCGTCAAGTCGGTCCTGCAGGCGGCCGAGATCCCGTTCATCGTCCAGGGTGAGCACACCCTGGGGCAGCTCCCGACCGGCTTGCTCGCCGGACCCTTCGCTCGCACCGGCTTGGCGGCGCGCGTGTTCGTGCCCGCTGCGCATGCGGCCGACGCCCGGGAGCTGCTGGAACAGACCACCGATCCCGTGGAGGACGAACCCTGAGCACGCTGCGCCTCGCCCTCGCCCAACTCTCCTCCAGCCCTGACCGCGAGCGCAACCTCGAGCGTTGCCTGGAGGCCATGCGTCAGGCCTCCGCCCAAGGAGCACGTCTCATCGCCTTTCCGGAGGTCGTCCTCGACCGCTTCTTTCCCCAGAATCGGAACGACGCGTCGGCGCACGAACTGGCGGAGCCGGTTCCGGGCCCGTCGACCCGCAAAATCGCCGATCTTGCCCGCGAGCTCGAGTTGGTCACGGTGTTCAACCTCTACGAACGCGACGAGCGTGGCCTGACCTTCGACAGCTCGCCGGTCTTCGACGCCGACGGAACGCTTTTGGGCATCACGCGCATGGTCCACATCACCCAGTACGAGAACTTCTTCGAGCAGGACTACTACGCTCTCGGGGATCGGGGAGCCCCGGTCTACGAGACCGCTGTCGGCCGGGTCGGAGTGGCCATTTGCTACGACCGCCACTATCCTGAACTCATGCGTGCTCTCGGAGTCGGCCGGGCCGACGTGGTGCTGATCCCCCAGGTGGGCTCGGTCGGCGAGTGGCCGCAGGGAATGTTCGAGGCCGAAGTGCGCACGGCCGCGTTTCAGAACGGCTACTTCGCCGCTCTGTGCAATCGTACCGGCGTGGAGGAGAACCTGACTTTCGCCGGCGAGTCCTTCGTCTCCGATCCCGAGGGGCGGATCATCGCTCGCGGCAAGTCCGGTGAAGACGATCTGCTGATCGCCGATCTCGAGCTCGAGCGCGTCGCCGATTCGACCGCCCGGCGCCTGTTCTGGCGCGATCGCCGGCCGGAGCTCTACGGTGATTGGCTGGGCTAGAACAATAGCGCTCTGTTGCGCCGCGGTGCTGGCCTGCTCCGCCTGGGCGACCCATGGGCAGGCCGAGCCCGTACCCACCGAGAGAGGGCCGTTCGTACGAGTCCTCGGCACCGTCCAGGATGGCGGCCTGCCGCACGCGGCCTGCGAGCACGCAGGTTGCCGGCTCGTGCGCGAGGGACGGGCACCGAAGCGTTTCATCTCGAGCCTGGCCCTCGTGCTGCCCGAGACGCGGCAGGTCTATCTCTTCGACGCGACTCCCGACCTGCGCGAGCAACTCGACGCCCTGCGCGACGTGCGCACCCTGCCAATCGATCGGGTCGACCGCGCCCCGGTCGACGGCGTTTTTCTCACCCACGCTCACATCGGCCACTATCTCGGCCTCGCCTTCTTCGGCTTCGAGGCCGTGCACACAACTGCCCTGCCGGTCTGGGCCACGCCGAGGATGAGCCGTTTCCTGAGCACCAACGGCCCCTGGTCCCAGCTCGTCGAGACGGGCAACATCGCGCTCCGGCCACTGCCTCTGGACCGAGCGGTCGAGCTGGCGGCGGGAGTGTCGGTCGCGGCCTTCGCCGTACCCCATCGCGACGAGCTCTCCGACACGGTCGGTTTCCGCATCGAGGGACCGAACCGCAGCCTGATCTTCGTTCCCGACACCGACAAGTGGGCGACCTGGGAGCCGTCGCTGCTCGAACGATTGACCGGAGTCGACGTCGCCCTGCTCGACGGTTCGTTCTTCTCGGCCGACGAGCTACCGGGTCGCGACGTCACACAGATCGGTCACCCGATGATCGGCCGGACGATGGGGCTGTTGCAAGAGCGCGTCACCGCAGGGAGCCTGGAAGCCTTCTTCATTCATCTCAACCACTCAAACCCGGCCCTGTTGGCCGACAGCGCGGAGCGGCGCGAGATCGAGGCCCGAGGTTTCGCCGTCGCCCAAGAAGGCCAGGAATTCGGGCTCTAGTCGTCGGGCGCGCCGCCGTTGATCCACTGGATGATGCCGTCGATTTGGGCCTGCGAGAGGGGCGCCGCGCTGATCGGCATCCTGGCGCCGGTGATGCTGGCGTCGCCTCGGACCTTGCGCACCAGATAGCTCGCCTCGGCGTTGCCCGGCGCCACTCGGCTCAACGGCGGCTGCTGGCTCGACGGCACGTCGACGATGTTGGCGCGCGCCTGGCCGGCAACGAGAACCAGGCCGGCTTGACCGGAGGCGTTGTCGTGGCAGCCCACGCGCGCGCAGGTCGGGGTGAAGACCTGGGCCTGGATCTGACTCAGGGTGGTCGGTGTGCCCCCGGGAGCCGGAGGTGCGGTCGGACTGTCACCACCGCCTCCCCCGCCGCAGCCGAACGCTGCCAGCGTCGAGGCCGCTGTCACCAGCAGCAGCCACGGCCAGGCGGGCCGCGCCGCCGTCGTCGGCCTCACCGCAAGACGCTCAGCTGACGATCCCGTAGTCGCGGCTCTGGTAGGAGGGATCGCTGAACACCTGCCTGATGTTCTTGTTGCCAACGCGCTGGAGCAGGATCTCACTGAGGATGTCGCGATAGTCGATCGTGATCTCGAGGTCTTGGCCCTCGAAGAGCTGCTCGCGCTCGAGGCCCCGCCAGTCGGCCAGCACCTGTCCGCCGCGAATGTGCCCACCGAGCACGAACATGACCCCACCGGTGCCGTGATCGGTGCCGGCGCTGCCGTTCTCGCGTGCGTTGCGCCCGAACTCCGACATCGCCACCACCACGACGTCGCGCTTGCCCTGCCCTATGAGATCGCGATGGAAAGCCGCCAGGCCGTCGGCGAACTGCTGCATGAGCTCCGCCATGAAGCCGGCGAACGGTCCCTGCACGTCATGGGTATCCCAACCGTCGAGGTCGATGGCCACGGCCTCGACGCCCACGTCTGCCTTGATCAGCGCGGCAGTCGACTTGAGCGCGTTGCCGTAGTAGGTATCCGGATAGGTCGCGCCCGCCGCCGGTTGATAGCTATTGAAGCCGATTCGCTTCAGGAGGTCGACAGCGCGGAAGGTATCCCCGACCGACGTCTTGAGCGGATCGGTGAAGGCAGCGTACATCTCCTCCAGGACTTTCTGGCGTCGATTCCTGGTCGCAGGCCGTCCGGCGAGGCCGAAGTCGCCCAGCTCCTGGATCGGCAGGGCCTTCGGCGCCCCGATAAGGCTGCGCTGCAGGCCGGCACCGATGCCCACGGCGCGCAGGACCGCTCCGGCGGTCGACGGCGCCGTCGATGCCAGGTGCCGGCCCAGCCAACCGGTGAAGAGACTTGCCGGTGGATCGCCGCGGCCAACTTCCATGAAGTGCATCGCTTCGAAGTGCGAGCGAGTGCCGGAATTCAGCCCGCAGCCCTGGACTACCAGCAGATCACCGGCGTTGTAGGCTCTCATCAGTGGCTTCATGGCCTTCGGAAAGCCGAAGAAACCATCCAGATCGATCGCTCGGTTGGCGTCGCTCGAGTCGGGCGGCGGCACCGCCAAGCTCGGCCGCAGATCGTAGTAGGCCGACTCGCCGAATGGCGGCACTAGCGTCAGGCCGTCTCCGCCACCGCGCATGAAGAGGGAAACGATGACGTCCCGAGAACTCGAGTCGCTCTCGGCGAAAACTACCCTCGGCAGCCAGGGCGCCATGGCGACGGCGGCCAGCCCGGCGCCCCGGCCGAGGAACTGACGGCGGTCCATTGCACGGTATTCGTTGCATCCCCTGCACTTGTGGTGACCCATGGCAACCCCCTCAGTAGACTTGGAACTCAGGTGACGCGACGGCGAGGCCGATGGCTTCTCGGATCCGGCGCTTGTTGACCGGCACCGCCTGGAGGAAGCCGAGGATCGCCGTCCGGGCTTCGGCGCTCATCGTGTCGTTGAACAGCACGCGATCGATCCGTTCCATGATGTGACCCGGCGACAACGCGGGGTCGAGGAAATCGACTCCCAGCACCATGCCGCTCGCCTCGTTCGAGTAGAGATCGGCCCCGAAGTTGAAGCGCGGCAGGACGAAGCCCGACCAGTATTCCTCGGTGTCAGGGTAGCCGTTGGGGGGCGCCCAGTAGAAGGGCAAGTGGCCGGCCTGGAAGAGCTTCTCGAGCACCGCAAACGGTGCCCGGATGTCGGCACCCAGGGCTCGCGCCGCCGAGGTGACGAGATGGAAGGGGCGCTTGAGCTTGGGCTTCGCCCTCTTGACCCGGCTGCGCTTGAGCAGAACCTTGACTACTGCCTTGATGTCGCCGTCCGTATTGCGCAGCACGGTGGCCGCTCGATTGACGATGGTCCGCGGCGGCTCGTAGCCCCACAGGAAATGCGCCAGCTTCTCGGCGATGAACTTCGAGGTCAGAACATGCCCTGCCAGGATATCGAGCACCCGCTCCCCGTCCTCGATGCCGCCGCCGGCCGGGATCACGCTCCCCAGCACCCGCTTCTCTCCGTCGTCGTGGGCCGAGGCGTCGAAGAAGAACTCGCCGAAGTCGCTCCCCGACCCGCGCAGGGTCCAACCGGTGAAGCAGCGTGCTACCTCGACGACGTCTCGCTGGGTGTAGCCGCGGTCGGCGCCGAGCGTGTGCAGCTCCATGAGCTCGCGGGCATAGTTCTCGTTCGGGTGCCCCGCGACGTTGGAGTCGTTGGTCAGGTAGACGAGCATCGCCGGGCTGTGAGCGCTGGCATGGAGCAGATCGCGGAAATTCCCCAGGGCGTGACGGCGGATGACCTCTCGTTGATCTACCGGTTTCAGCGCGAAGCCTGCGGCGCTGAACAGTGCGATGTGGAAGTGATCGGTCCAGAAGGTGACCATGCGCTCGTAGAGCTGGCGCGGGCTATAGACCGCCCGGTAGAGGCGGGCGTTGATGAGTTCGAAAATGGGCGTCGCCGGATTATTGGCGTAGCCACTCAGGATCTCGGCCGCACTCATATTGATCGTCGGCAGGGCGCGGCCCAGGGATTCCTCGAGCGCGCTGTCGTCGAGCGACTCGTAATCGAGCTGCTCGGCGAGCCAGCCGTTGTAGCCCAGCTCGCTCAAGCGCTCGAGATCCGCCGCCGTCGCACCCATCGTGGCGCGATGCACCAAGCGATGCTCTGGTGCCGCGATGGGGTCCCCAGCGCCACCGCCGGGAGCGCGCGGCAGCGCGCTACCGCCCGAGTCGCGCCGCAGGGCGTGCACCAAGCCCCGCGGCATGATGACCCTTTTGGCGCGGAAGCGCCGTGGCAGGTGCCGGCGGCGCCTGCTGTCGAGGGCGGGAACATTCGGATCGGACCATCCGGGAGCATACGCCTTGTCTCGAGCCATCGTCTTCTACCCCTTCCGGATCAAGTCGCCGGCGCCTGCGCCGCGACTCATCCAGCGCCGCTTGAGCTGAGCTCTGTCATTGTGTAGCAATCGCGACCTCGGCTTGCCTATTCCACGATACTGACTATTGCAACCCTCGAATCGCCTCGAGCTTGCGTTGCTGCTCGCGAGTGAGAATGTTCTTGACGTCGATCAGGAGCCGCACCTGCTCGAGCTTCACCCGGTTCTCCAGGCGAAGTAACTCCTTGACCTCGGCGAGAGCAGCTTCGGTATCGACCCGCGGCTGGCGCAGCAGCGCCAGCAGGCGCTCCCCCGAGGCGCTGAGCGAGAGCTGCCACGGCACGACCGCCGACTGCGTCCTCTGCAACGCGACAACGGTAGCGTCGCGCTGATCGGACGTGAAGGAGATGGCCGCCTGGTTGCCCATCACCAACTCGACCGGGAACAACGCCCCCTGGAAAGGATCCTGTTTGTCCTGCGCGACTGCTACGGCCGACAGTCCCAGGGCCGCGTAGACAATGCCAGCGACGACCAGGAAGGCGCACCGCGCCCGCAACGTCAACTCGTCTCGACTTCTGCAAATCGTCTTCACTTCACTTCCTCCATCGGACCATGTCGTTGGCTGCACTCAGCATCGAGGGGCCACCGAGACCACTGAAGACCCCGGCGGATCTATTGCGCTCGGCGAGCAGGGCGTCGGTCGGCGCTTGCCAGGCCGCCAGCTCGCGGGCGAACTCGAAGACCTGTCGTTCCCGATGCGCCTTGAACACAGGCACGGCGATGGCGACGATGAGCGCCGCAGCGGTGGCGATCGGGATCCACCGTTGCACACTTCGCGGACGCCGCACCGCTGAGCTCAGTAGCCGGTCGAAGTCCGGGGCCGTCTCGGCCTCGCCGTGTGCGGCCCGGAACAGGCGACGCAGCCCGGCCTCGTTCTCAGAGCTCAAGCTCGGCCTCCTTCAAGCGTGCCAAGAGCGTTCTTTTGCCGCGGTCGTAGTGGCGACTGACAGACCCGGCCGAGATGTCCAGTACCGTAGCCACCTCGCGCAGCGGCAGCTCGTGGTAGAAGACGAGCTCCAGGACTTGGCGCTGCCTCATGCTGAGCCGGCCGAGCAGCCGGCGAATCGTCCGTGCCCTCTGCCGCTCTATCGTGCGCGCCTCCTGCGCCGGTGGCCACGACTCCCGCGGTCGCACCCACTGCTCGAGAAGCGCCCGGCGCAGGGTAAAGCGGCGGCGGCGATCCCGTACCGCGCGCCGGACCACGGCGAAAATCCAGGTCCGGAAGCTCGATCGACCACCGAACGTCAAACGGCCATCGAGCAGCTTCAGGTAGGTCTCCTGCACGACCTCCTCCGCCTCCGACCGAACGCCGCGACAGCACACGAGCGCCCACGAGAATGTCTCCTCGTGGACATCCCTCAGCTCTCTCTCGAGGTCGGCGATCGTCATCGATCGGACAGCGCAACGTCATCACTCACCCACTTGGGGAGGTGAGGAGTCGGTTCTCATGACACCCCGCCGCTGGGCTCTGCCACACCATGCCGCCGGCCGAGGACTCAGTGGTCGATGTAGCCCTGCCGCGTCCGCAACTTGGCGCCAAGCCGCCGCACTCGAACGTCGACCTCGCGCCAGCTCCCGTCGCGGCGGGTCTCGTGGGGGTAATAGCCCAGCACGTACTGGTCTCTCAGCTCCTCGACGATGTCGGCGAAGGCGCCCTCGAGCTCATCGGCGCTGTCGAGCTCCGCGATGCGGCCGCCGCTCTGCCTGACCGCGCGGCTCAGCAGATTGAACTCCTCGAGGTTGGCCTCGAAGCCGCGCCAGGCCGTGTTGAACTTCGGCGGACCATGCTCGTCCGACTCGCGCAGGTAGATCCAGTAGACCACCGCCTGGCTGCGCTGTGCCTTCCACAGGACGTCCTGCATCGTCAGCAGGCTGTGCAGGTCGAGCCCGTCGGTAAAGAGCACGACGACTCGCCGACCTTGGCGTCCGTCGAGGGCTTTGAGGCTGGCGAAAAGATAGTCGTTGATCGCCGTGCCACCCACCGGAGCGACCGATGAGAGGGTTGCTTCCATGAGCTCTCGATCGCGGGTGAACGGGGTCGCGCCGAGGAGTCGATCCGAGAACAGCAGGAGCTTGGCCTCGTCGAGCGGTGCCATGGAGTCGAGGAAGGTCCGCGCACCGTGCAAGGCGGCGCCGAAGCGCTCCCCTTCCATGCTCCCGCTGCAGTCCAACAGGAGCACGGCGGTCATCGGAATGTCGCCATGCTCGAAGGTGACGATTTTCTGCTGCTCACCGGCATCGAAGATCCGGAAATCGCCTTCCTCGAGGTCTCTCACCCGACGGCCGCCGGACGTCACGTTGACATACAGCTGGCGCAGCTCGACCTTGACCAGGTCGTCAACCCTGAAGGTCCCGGTTTGGCGGGCGATCTCCACCCTCTCGCCCCCTGCGATGGTAGCCACGGCACGCAAGGAGTGCTCCCGGTTGTCGTAGCCCACGTCGTGGGTCAGGCTGTACGGTCGTGCCGTCACGACACCGACGCTTCGTCCATCGACGAAGAACTCGACCCCCAGAACCGAGTCACTCGTCTCGACGTGCACGGTCAGTTCGGTCGGTCCGTAGACTGCGACACCGGCATCCGGCGTGACGAACCAGGCGTCCGTCGCCCGCAAGGCTGAAGCGGTGACGAGCACCAACACAAAGGCGGCGACACGCCTCATCACTCCCCCAGCCTGTCGATCTGGGACTCGTCGGAAGCACTGGCCAAGATCTCGTTGTGGGCCTGTGCTCTCTGTCGCAGGCGTATCCGCGCTCCGGCCAACGCCGTGGCCGGCCAACGCGCGTAGCGGTAGCGCTCCGACTCCTCTTCGGCCAAGCTCGACAGACCGTTGACGATCTCGAGCGCCAAACCAGGTTGACGCCGTTGTTCGAGAACGAAGGCCAGAAGAATCGCCTGGCGTGAGCTGTCCGGGAAACGCTTCTTGCCCTCGCGGGCCACGCTTTCCTTGGTCGCCAGATCGCCCTCGAGCCGCGCTTTCTCCTGGAATGCGATACGGTGAACCCAGCCGGGACCGTCGAGCGCCAGTGCCCGATCGAGACCCCGCCGCGCCGCCGCGAGATTGCCGAGCCGCGCGGCGCAGATCGCATGCCTGATGAGCGCCTCGCCGGAATCGGGGTTCAACCGCACGGCCGCGGCGTAGTGCAGCTCCGCCTCGCTTGGCTGGTTGCGTCGTTCGTAGATCGAGCCGAGACCCATGTGAGCAGCAACATTGCCTGCGTCGAGCACCAGCGCGCGGCTGTAGAGCTCAGCGCTACGGCTCATGACGAGGCCACTTTGAAGCTGGCCTGCCAGGCTCGACAGCAGGTCAGCCGCGATCCCGACCGCGGACGGCCTCTGCACATTGGCGGCGAAAACCTCGGCGAGCTCGGCGCTCATCGTCTGTGAGTGGTTGGCCAATCGGGACATGCGCTTGTTCACGTAGTGGCCGTACGCGTCATGGTGCAGGAGCATGATCGGTACGAGAACGTCGACAGTTCCGCGCTCGATGGTCTCGCGGATCACACTGAGCTTGGCTCGCCACAGCGCGTCCACGTCGCGCTGCGCCTTGTTGGGACGTACCAAACGGGTTTCGAGGGCTACGAGCTCTTGAATCGCCCGCTCGGCCTGGCCGCCCGCCCAGGCTGCGAGAATCCCGGGATAGGCGCCGCGCACCTCCGCCTCGATCGGCAACGCAGCAAAGCCGGACGTCGCTGCCCCGAGCCATAGCGCGAGGATGGCAGTGAGCCTGGGCCTCAAGCGTGTTGGCGGATTCATCGGCCAGCAAAGACTAACTACGCCGCCTCCGCCGTGCAAGCTTGACGAACGTCCCCCGCGGTGATCGATCACTTCGTGTCCATCCTCATCCGTCTGCGATCCGGCTCAGTAGAGAACAGGCCTTCTGGCGGTTTCATTTCATCATCGGCGCCGCCGACGGCGACGATCCAGCGAACGGACCGCTTCACCAGCGCCCGCCGGGCGGCCGACCGCTTCATCGTCACTCACCCTCGGCCCGCACACTGGCGTCGGCGATACCGGCGAAGACGTCGGGGCTCAAGAAACCCCTCGCCCACGCCTCGTCCCAACCCGCCGTCGACTTGGCGGCTATCACCCTCTTCGCGACTGCGCCCGGCGGCCACCAGGCCGCTGACCACCTCGTGGATTCCGGCCAGCATGTCCCGAAACTCCTGCAGCCCTGCCCGATTCGACAACGGCCCGTGGCCCGGAATGAGACGGGTCTCATCGTCGATCAGCGCCAGCACACGATCGGCGCTCCGGATCATGCCGGCCACCGTGCCGCCGGTGCCCACATCGATGAACGGGTACATCCCAGCGAAGTAGGTGTCGCCCATGTGAACGACGTTGACCTCTTCGAAGAACATCAGCGAGTCACCGTCGGTGTGGCCGTCGGGCTCGAGATGAACGGCCTTGATGGTGTGGCCATTGAGATGGAACGTCATCGAATCCTCGAAGGTCACGACGGGCAAGGCGACGGCGGGCGCCGGAGTCGTCCGGAGGTTGAAGACCTCGATGAACTGCTCGGCGCTCATGCGCTGGCGCACGTTCTCGTGGGCCACGATCCAGGCGCCAGCCCGGCCGAGATTCTCGTTGCCACCGGTACGATCTCCGTGCCAGTGGGTGTTGAGAACGAAGTCGATCGGCCGTTCGGTGAGCTCAGCCACCGCCGCGGTGATCTTCTCGGTCAGCGGAGCGTATTGATCGTCGATCATGAAGGTGGCGTCGGCCCCCGTCACCAGACCGATATTGCCCCCCTGGCCTCGCAACATGTAGATGCCGTCGGCGACCTCTTCGACGGTGATCTCGACCTCCTGGCCGGCACTCGACACCGCAAGACCGGCCATGACGAGCGGGAGAACAAACAGACGGACGCTATGCATCTCGATTCCTCCTTGGTGGAATCCGATGATACGTCAGACAGCCGGCCCGGAGCCCGACGTCCTCGGAGACCGACGACTCGACCTCCGGTCGATTGACAACCCAACCTTGGATCTTCCAAGATTGCCGACATGAGACGCATCCACGTTCCCAAAATCGTGGCGGTTTCGGACGGATCTGGGCGGTCCGCCGAGCCGGGCGGGGTGGGGCCCGTCATCGAGGGGTACGCCCAGAAAGGAGGTGGTCCTGTGAAGATACATAAACCGGGTTTAGTGGAGGTGGCGACCCCTTAGGGGAACCTCCCACGCCTCCGTGGCAATCGGAGTGATCCCCCGGATTTCGGGGAACCCCTCGCCACCGAGCTAACCTGAAAACCCCGGCCGGAAACGGCCGGGGTTTTCTTATCCCAATCAGCCCTTTCCCACCGACCCAACAGCGACGGGGGTTCTAGCCGAACTCGCTGCGGGCAGAGCACTTAGAACCCTTCCGAGCTTTACGAGCCTTACGGGCCTTCTGTCCTCTCAGGGAAAGAAAAGGGCAAGAATAGGGAAAGTGGGACGATTCTGGATTGAGAGCGGACCCTGGCTGTTGGGTAGTATCCTGCGCTGGGAGGACGCTAGGCCGCTACGGACTTCGTCCAGATCGGCTCGAGCACAGCGTGAGCCTGAATTCCGCTCACCCGCAACGCGTTGGCGGCCGCAACCGCCCACGCTTCGCGCTCTGCCTGTGTTGCGCCTGGCACCCGACAACGGATG
>JAPUJD010000102.1 GCA_027296385.1 Acidobacteriota bacterium
TGCCGAGCGGGCGGTGCGCGCCGGGCTCGGGGTCATTGACGCTGTGAAGGCAGTCACGGCGCCGGCGCCGCTCCAGGTGCGCGTGGGCATCGCTACCGGATCGGTGGTCGTCGGCGAGGACGACGATCCGGATGCACGAGCGGGCGAGCTCGCCGTCGGCGAGACGCCCAATTTGGCTGCGCGGCTGCAGGGACTCGCAGGGCCCGACGAGGTGATCGTCGCGCCGGCCACCCACCGGCTGATCCGCGGTGTCTTTGAGTACGAAGACCGCGGTGCACAGACGGTGAAGGGCATTTCCGAGCCGGTGTGGGTGCGCCGGGTTCTGGGTCAGAGCCGGGCAGAGAGTCGCTTCGAGGCAGCCACCGGAGAGTACTTGACGCCGCTGGTCGGACGCGACGAAGAGATCGCGCTGCTGCTACGCCTCTGGCAGCGTGCAAAGGAAGGCGAAGGGCAGGTCGCCCTGATCTCGGGCCAAGCTGGCATCGGCAAGAGCCGGATCACGCGGGCGCTGAACGAGCGACTGGCAGGCGAGCATCGAACGGGGCTACGCTGCCAGTGCTCGAGCCACTACGTCGAGACGGCGTTCTACCCGATGATCCGCTGGCTGTAGCAGGCGGTCGGGTTCGAGCGCGACGATGGCGACGACGAGCGACTGAACAAGCTCGAGGTCGTCCTCGAGGCGGGCTTCCCTGCAGCGACAGACGCGGAGTCGCGTCAGAGGAGCTGCGCGCTGATTGCTGCTCTCTTGTCCCTGCCCGTCGACCGCTACCCGCCACTTGCCATGAGCCCACAGAGGCAGAAGGAGGAGACGCTCGCGGCACTGAGCGGTCACGTGACCGGTCTCGCCGAGCGGCAGCCGCTGCTGATGCTGATCGAGGACGCACACTGGATCGACGCCACGACGCAGGAGGCTTTGGACCTGATCGTGTCCTTGATCGCGTCGAGCCGAGTGCTGATGGTGGTCACATTCCGGCCGGAGTACCAGGCGCCGTGGACCGACTACGACCATGTGCTGCCGCTGGCGCTGACCCGGCTCGGGCGCGGCGAGGCGGCGGAGATGGTCGAAAGAGTCACAGGCGGCAAGCCGCTGCCGGACGAGGTGCTCAACCAGATCGTCGCCAAGACGGACGGAGTGCCGCTGTTTGTCGAAGAGCTGACCAAGACGGTGCTCGAGGCGGGCTTCCTGGTGGATACCGGTGAGCGTTACGAACTGGATGGCCCGCTGCCGCCGCTCGCCATCCCGACCACCTTGCATGACTCCTTGATGGCGCGTCTGGACCGCCTGACATCAGCTAAGGAGGTGGCTCAGATGGGCGCCTGCATTGGCCGTGAGTTCTCTTTCGAGCTGCTGGCGGCGGTCTCGCCCCTGCAGGACGACGAGCTCTCGGGCGCCCTCGAGCAGCTTGTCGACAGCGCCCTGATCTTTCGCCGTGGCAACCCGCCCGATGCTACGTATTCCTTTAAGCACGCACTGGTCCAGGACGCGGCCTATGAGAGTCTCCTCAAGAGCCGGCGCCAGCGCATTCATCAGCTCATCGCCGAGGCCCTGAGCGCCGTCTCACCCGAGGTCGCTGCTCAGGAGCCCGAGCTCCTGGCCCATCACTACACCGCCGCCGGCCTTGCCGAGCAGGCGATCCCTTACTGGCTCTCAGCCGGCAAGACGGCGACCGCGAGGATGGCTCTGGTGGAGGCGTCGTCTCATCTCCAGCACGGCCTCGAGGTCGTGGCAACGCTCGGAGCCTCGCCCCAACGAGATACGCACGAGATCGACCTTCGGGTACAGCTGGGCACGGTCACCATGATGCTGAAGGGATGGGGGGCGGTCGAGGTCCAGGCGGCACTTGTGCCGGCACAGAATCTTTCGGTCAAGTTGAAACGGGCCGACGTTCTGTTTCCCGTGCTCTGGGGTCTATGGCTCCATCTGGGGAATCGGGGCAGGCACAGGGACGCCTTGAAGCGGGTCGAGGAGTTGTTGGACGTGGCCGACGTTCTAGCCGAGCCGGGCCTCGTTGTCCTAGCAAACTCTGCGGCAGCTTGCACCCACTTTTGGACCGGCAACTTCGAGCTCGCGAGCAGGCACCGCGACCGAGTGATCGAGATCTACGACTTCGACCGCGATCGCCACCTCGTCGAAATCTACAACCACGATGCCAAGGTCCTGGCGATGACCTGGGCCGGCGCGAACATGCTTTGGTTGCTCGGCTATCCGGATCAAGCTGTGCAGGCCAGCGACGACATCGTGGAGCTCGCGCGCCGGCTCGAGCACCCGTTCAACCTGGCTTTCGCGCTCACGGGGGGTGCGGCGCCGTTGATTTATCGTCAAGAGCCCGATGAGTTGCTGAGGCGGACGGATGAAGCCCTGACAATTGGTCGAGATCAGAGTCTTGGTATCGTGAGCGAGCTCTTAGTGCCCGCCTATAGTGCGCCAGCTCTCGCGAGCTGTGGCAGATTCGGTGAAGCGATCAATGCGGTGATGGCCTCCGGGAAGGTGGCGGCGTCGATGGGGTCTGAGATCAGCGAGCCTGAGTTCAAATGTCTGGTGGCCCAGTGGACGAGCGCAATGGGAAATGTGACCCAGGGTCTGCGGATCGTCGATTCGGCGCTCGCTCAGATCGATCGGCTCGGCGAGCGCTACGTCGAAGCCGAGGCCCACCGTGTCAAGGGAGTGCTGCTGGTCGCTTCAGCACAGACCCATGTGATGGCCGCCGCGGAAGCCTGTTTCCGCAGGGCGATCGGGGTGGCCCGATCCCAGAAAGCGAAGTCGTTGGAATTGCGCGCCGCCACTTCGCTCTCCCGCCTGTGGCAGTCCCAGCACAAGAACCGAGACGCCTACGACCTCCTCGCTCCCGTGTTCGGCTGGTTCACCGAGGGCTTCGACACGGCGGATCTGAAGGAGGCGAGAGTGTTGCTTGAAGAGCTCGCGCAGGCTCAAGGAGTGGAGGAGGGTGTGGAGAACAGATTCGAGGAGCTGAAGCGCCTCATGCCCACCGACTGACGAGAGTGGCATGCTGGTTTTCGGGTCACGATTTCTTCATGCGGTTTATCATCATGGAAGCCAGCATGCGGAGTGCCCAGCTGGGGTTGGCTCGAAAGGCTCGGGCCAAGGT
>JAPUJD010000103.1 GCA_027296385.1 Acidobacteriota bacterium
CGGAGCGGCTTGCGCCGAGTCGGTTCGTCGGTCTGCGCGATGGCCGTATCAGACTCTTCCATCAGTTGCTCCCTGAGGAGACTCGCGCCGAGGCGAAGCGATTTTCTGCGAGGAGTCGAGTTGACCGGAATGGTTCTTGCGCACTACGAGGTCCTTTCCAAGATTGGCGAGGGCGGCATGGGTCCGCGTCCGCGATAACCACAACCAAGCCCTACGATGGTAGACGCTTACGGGTTTCGGAGGGATAGGGATTCCTTTTGGCGGCACGGTGCCATGACGGCCCTGCCGCCTGCTATGCTGTCGTGAGCGGAAAGCAACACCCCATCCGCAAACGTGCGGCGGCGGAAGCGGACGGATTCGGATTCACTGGTGTACTAGCGTGACGAAGCGCGTAGTCCTGGTGGCCCTCGGCCCGTGTTCGGGGCTGATCCTGGTGAGCTTCTTTCTCGGCGAGCCGGTCGGAACGGTCCTCTTCGCCATGTTGGCGGTGGCGTTTCCGATCGGGCTTATCGCCGTGGGAGCCGCGAAAGACGGCCGACTGGGGCCGTTGGCCTGGCCGCTCGGCCTCCTCCTGCTGGTGCTCGAGACCGCGATGCTCGGCATGATCGTGCTGCGGGGGCGGCTACCGGAGCTGCCGTGGGTCGGCGGCCTGCCGTTGGCGGCGGCGATCCAGCTCTACAGCATGAGGCTGCTGCCGCTGGCCCTGGTGGCCCTGGCCTATGCGCTGACCTTCGATCGTTTCACCTTGACGGACGAGGATCTTCGGCACTTTCGCGAGGAGGTCGGGCTCGAGGAGGCCGGGCGCCCGGCAGCGGGCCGCGAGGAAGCTGGGCGCGAGCCCGACGGAAAGGGGCAGGGCTAGCATGCCGATCCTGACCAGGCCCGCCATCGTCTGGAGCGCCCTGATCTACCTGTCCCTGGTGCTGGCGGTCGGCTTCTGGGCCGCGCGCCGCACCCGGACGGCCAAGGACTTCTTCATCGCCGGCCAGGGTCTGGGGCTCGTAGTCACAGGACTCGCCACAATGTCAGCTGCCTTCAGCGGCTTCGTCTTCATCGGCGGCCCAGGCATGACCTACCGCTTCGGGCTGGCGTCGCTCTTCATCGTCGTGCCGGTCAGCTTCACGGCCGGGCTGTTGTGTTGGAGCGTGGCCAAACGCCTGCGCCTGCTCTCCGAGGTGCGCGAGATCTTCACCGTGCCGGACGCAATCCTGGCGCGCTACGGCAGCCGCCGAGCCTCGGGATTGGCCGCGCTGGCGGTGATCGTCGGCACCGTGGGCTACCTGGGAGCCCAGATCCAGGCGATGGGCGTTCTCATCGACGCCATCTTCGGTCTCTCGGGGCCACTCGGGGAATGGGGCGTACCGGTGGCGATGACCATCGGCGTCATGGTGGTGGTGCTCTACGCCACTTCCGGCGGCATGGTGGCGGGCGTCTACACCGACCTTTTTCAAGGCACGCTGATGGTGAGCGCCGCGGTGGCGGTCTTCTACTACTGCCTGGCCTCGGGCGGTGGCCTCGGCGCCATCACCCATCGCATCGCCGAGTCCGAGGCCTTCGGCCCCGAGTTCCTTGATCCGCTCGGCAACGGATCGATCTTCCTGGCGGTCGGCTTCTTCTTCGTCTTCGCGGTCGGCAGCCTGGGGCAGCCACACATGCTGCACAAGTTCTACATGCTCGACGATCCGAAGAAGCTCAAGTGGCTGCCGCTGGTGATCGGCGTGACGCAGACGCTGTGTGTGCTGATCTGGCTCGGCATCGGCCTCGCCGTGCCCTCTCTGGTCGTCGAGGGGCGCTTGGCACCGCTCACGTCGCCGGACCAGGCGTCGCCGCTCTTCCTGCTCGACTTCGCGCCCCAGCTCCTGGCCGGCCTGGTCTTCGCCGGCATCTTGGCCGCCATCATGTCGACCGCCGACTCCTTCGTGAATATCGGCGCCGCGGCCCTCGTGCGCGACCTGCCGCGGGCCTTCGGCCGGCAGCTCGGCAACGAGCTCGCCCGGGGCCGCATGGCGGTGGTCGGCATCGCCATCGCCGCCGCCGTTTTCTCCTACCTCTACGGCGACCTGATCGCGCTGCTCGGCACCTTCGCCTTCGGTACCTTCGGCGCCGCCCTGGCCCCGGCCCTGGCCATCGGCCTCAACTGGAAGCGCGTCACTGCAGCGGCGGCAACCGCCTCGATCGCCACCGGCCTGGGGCTCAACCTGACCCTCGAGTTCCTCACCCGGCAGAGTTTCTTCCCAGCACTGCCGAAGCTGCCGCTACCCGCCGGCGTGCTCCCGGCCGCCGTCTCCCTGGCCGCCTCCTTCGCCGTGCTCTTCGCCGTGACCTGGCTCTCCACCCCGAGCGAGGAGGACGCGATCGACCGGGACGTCGCCGCGGTGATGAGAACGTAGCGCGGAATGACTTCAGCGAGGACAGAGGCAAGAGAGTCCTCTCTCGACGTCCTGTTCGGACAGGAGCGTGGTCCGTGTTGATTCGAGCTGAGAGAGAAGAAGACAGAGTGGCCGTAAGGGCCGTGAATGAGTCGGCGTTCGAGACATCGGCCGAAGCCCATCTTGTCGCTGCGCTACGCGATCAGGCGCGACCGGTCATTTCGCTGGTTGCAGAGGAAGCAGGCGCGGTCTTCGGACACATCATGTTTTCGCCCGTCGTACTCCCCGAGCATCCAGAACTGGCGATGATGGGACTTGCCCCGATGGCGGTCTCTCCGGAGCGTCAGCGCCAAGGCATCGGATCGGCG
Organism: Acidobacteriota bacterium; assembly: GCA_027296385.1. Classification (GTDB taxonomy): domain Bacteria; phylum Acidobacteriota; class Thermoanaerobaculia; order Multivoradales; family JAHEKO01; genus CALZKB01. Next base: position 2,738 of record JAPUJD010000103.1, read on the forward strand.
CTGGTCCGGGCCGGCCTCGAAGAGTGCAGGCAGCTCGCCTGTGGCGCCGTCGTCGTGCTGGGTCATCCAGAGTACTACCCGCGTTTCGGCTTCACGCCAGCCATGCGTTTTGGCATCGGCTGCGAGTACGAGGTGCCGGACGAGCTCTTCATGCTGGTCGAGCTTCGACCTGGGTATCTGGCCGAAGTCTCTGGGAAGGTCAAGTACCACGCCGCTTTCAGCAACCTCTAGCCGGCTGGGTTTTCTATCGTCCGCCGGGTACTCGGTGAGGTCGCCTGTTGGCATCCGAGGGTTCATCCCGACTAGTATTGGGGTGACTATGAACGGCACCCGGCTTCGATCGATTGTGCGGATCGTCCTGCGCCTGCTCGGCGCGGCTCTGGTGCTGTTCCACGGCCAGCTGCTCTGGCACCGCTGGGCCGACGGCTCCCTGGCCGATCTCGGCGTCGCCGCCCAGTGGTTGGCCTCCGCCCTGCTCGTCGTCGCCCTGGTCCTGGTCTACCGCCGTAACGCCAGCCTCTTCCGCGGCCGTGAAGCCGCCGTCGTCTGGGTCTTGGTGGCATTGCTGCATGGTATGGCGGCTGTACCGACGACCCAGATACCGATCGTCCCGGAGCCCTGGCTGATGGTGCCCTTGGGGCTTCTGGCCGCGAGCGCCCTGGCACACGTGCTGGTTCGCAAGCGCGCATTGCCAACCTCCGCCAGCTCGCCCCGACGAGTGAGCGCCGCGTTGCCCGCCGCTGTCCTCGCCGGCCACGGTGGGGTTCTCGGCCCGCGCGCCCCGCCCCGCTGACGCCTTCCTGAGTCGAACTCCGTCGATCCCCCTGGAGATCCGGAGTCCTGGGCCGCGCGCTCCGCGCCGGCCCGTCCATCAGACCAGTGGCGAGCCGGAAGGGCTCGCCGGGAGGAACAGCGTCATGAATTCACTCGCAACTCTGCACCGAGCGGTACTCCTGTCAACTCCGACCTTGGTGCTGCTCGTCTGCGCCGGCCTACTTCTCGCTACCCCGATCTGGGCGCAGCAGGAGCCCATCGCGGCTCTTGCCTCTGACAACGCGGCCCAGGACGACGATGCCGACGAGGCGACGACCGAGGACGCCGCTACGACGGCAAAGGAAGACGAGGAGGAAGACTTGTCGTTCTTCGCCCGAACTACGGTGACAGCAACCGGGACGGAGGTCGAGACCTTCAGGGTGGCGGTACCGACCATCGTGATCGACCACGAGCAGATCGTCCAGGAGATCCCCAACAACGCGGCGGATCTGATGCGCAACCAGCCGGGCGTCGACATCAACGGCATCGGGCCCAACCAGGGCCGCCCGACCATCCGCGGTCATCGCGGCCACCGGGTCCTCTTCCTGGTGGACGGTTTGCGCCTGAACAACGTCCGCCGGCAGACCGACTTCGGTGAGATCACCGGGCTGGTCGACATCGAGACCGTCGAATCGGTCGAGGTGGTCCGTGGTGCGGCCTCAGTGCTGTGGGGCAGCGGCGCCATCGGTGGCGTGCTCAATCTGGTGACCAAGGTACCGCCGTTCGGCGCCGGTACGCGTGTTGGCGGCGGCTTGACGCTGCGCTACAGCGACACCGACGAGCAGACCAAGGGCAGCCTCAACTTGCGCGGCGGGTCGGAGGACTGGTCCTGGTCGCTGACCGGCACGATCCGCGACGCCTCGGACTACGACGCTCCGAGTGGCAGCTTCGGCGACATCACCCTGGCTGACGACACTCCGGTCGTCGATACCGGCGTCGA
>JAPUJD010000104.1 GCA_027296385.1 Acidobacteriota bacterium
GGCGCGCTGGCTCCGCCGCGGCTACAACCAGGCGGGGCTGATCGCTCGGCAGATGGCCATCGAGCTCGGCCAACCATACTCGATCAGCCTACGCCGGCGGCTGTGGACGAAGCCCCAGACGGGCCTCGACCGCGTCGAGCGGCGGGCGAATCTTCGCCGGGCGTTCTCCTGGCGAGGGCCGCGGGTCACGGGCCGACCGCACTGGCTGCTGGTCGACGATATCTTCACCACCGGGGCCACCCTGGATCGTGCTGCCCGCGCTCTCAAGGCCGCGGGGGTGGGCCGGGTGACTGCGCTGATCGCCGCCGCCACCCCGCATCCTGGCGCAGCCCGGCCGCGAATACCGGGCAGGAATATGCCGTCCGACCCCCCGGGTTGGTTGTAGACGACTGTGAAGTTTTTGACAGGCCGGAAACCCGCGCCGTATACTGAGCAGCCAGGGCCATCGTATGCAGAACTGTCGCTACATTCAGGGTGCCGTCGCACTCTTCGCTACCCTACTAATCGGCACGCCGCTGCTCGCGGCAGAGGCAGGCCTCGTCAGTGGGCGCGTGACCAGCGCCGAGGCACCGCTGCCGGTCAGCCAGGTCTACGCCTACCAGCTGGGCGACTTGACACTGCGTAAGGTGACCACCGACGAGTCCGGCAGCTTCGTCTTCCACGACCTACCGAGCGGCCTCTACAAGATCATCGCCTTCAAGCCGGGCTTTCTGCCGGGCATCGCCCTGCTCAGCCGGGCCAGCGCTCAGGCGGTGCAGTTCCTGGAAGTCGAGCTCAAATCCCGGGACGAGGCGGCCGCCGACTCGAAGGCTGACTTCTGGAGCATACGCCAGCAGATTCCCACCGACGTTCTGCGAGACATCGATCTGGCGGTGATCACAACCGCCGAGGCCACGCCTTCCCCCCGCCTTGACGGACTACGCGCCAGCATGCGTGCCGTCTCCGGCGTCGATACGATAGCGATGACCCGGACGGCCCAGCTCTCCGGTGGGCAGGTCGACGTGGCCGCCGAAATGGACCGCGTCCAGGTGGAAGTCAGCGGCCGGTATCTGGCGTTGGAGGCGGCGCCCAACGGGTTCGCCGCCTCGCCAGCCGATGGCTACAGCCAGGTAGTGTCGGTCGACGTCTCCGGCCTCGGCACCAACCGGTTCCGCGTCACTTCCATCGACAACGAGCTCGATGACACGAACGAGCGCATTGGCATCCAGAGCCACCGCCTCTCCTGGTCGCGCGACGTTGGCCGGCGCGGTCGCTCCGAGCTCGCGGCCCAGTACACCGCAGAGAACAACTTCTATGCTGGCGGCGGTTTCAGCCGGCTGGCGCTCCCGGCAGGCAGCCGTGTGTGGGACCTCGAAGGGTCCTACAGCACCAGCATCGGCGAGCGCTCTTCCCTCGAGGCCGGGTTCCGCTACCGCGACCGCCATCTCGAGCTCGTCGACAGCGCCATCTTCGACGGCATCCTGCCGCAAGAGCGGGTAGAACTTTTCGGCCGCGCCGGAACCGCGGTGAGTCCTGCCGTTCTCCTCGAATACGGTCTCTACTCGACCCTGCGCGACGGCACGCTGTCCTTCATGCCGCAGGGCGGGATCGTCCTGCAGCTCAATGACGCCTGGCGGGCCTCGACCTCGGCCAGCCTCAAGCTACACGAAGACCCGATCGAGGCCCGGCGTCTGAACGACTTCCACACTGCCTACTTTCGCGACTACGCGTCGTGCGAGCGTGCCGCCGCCGAGTGCTACCAGGTAGCGCTATCGCGAATCGTCGACGGCGAGGAGAGACTCCGTCTTGGAGCGGTGCATCGTCGATTCGACGAGACCCTGCGTCTCCAGTTCGACGAAAACTTCTTCAACTATCGAGAGAACCTGCAGCTGGTGCACGGCGACAGCGTCCCCGAGCTGCGCTTCGCCCTCACCCAGCGCCTGACCCCCAACATCTTGGCTCGCTTCGAGTCGAATCTGGGGGCTGGCGGCGGTGGCCGTGTGCAGCTGGCGGATCGCAAGACCAGCTACGAGAACAATGTGCGCTACGTCGTCACTTCGGTCGACACCCTGTTCGAACAGACGGCAACCGAAGTGTTCCTCGCCTTCCATCACCTGCGACAGCGCTTCACCTCGCTGTCGCACCGGGCACACGATGAGCACATCGAGCTCGAACGCTTGCAGCTGATGCTGACCCAGGACCTGGCAGTGCTGAGCAGCATGGCCGCCGACTGGGCCGTACAGCTCAACATCGAGCTGTCCCGCGGCACGGCAGCGACTGCCGACAAGATGGTGGCGTCGGACGAGATCCGGCAGCGGATCACCGGCGGCCTGACCGTCAAGTTCTAGGGCGCGCTGTGTTTCTGGGGGCTGCCTCCGGCAGCCCATCCCGCGCACTGTGTCTCCCGCGGGGTCGGCTCCGGGGCGGGTTGCAGGGCGCGGTCGTCGTCCTACTGGCGCTGTGGACCTTGGGGCTGGTCTGCGCCGGCCCATCCCAAGCCAATGCCGCGGTTGTTTCGCGTCGTCCACCGTCCGCTCGGGAGTGCGGAATCGAGTCTTTGGATCCAACGTGGCGTAAGTCACTTCAAAAGCTTGGATTCTTGAGGTAAACTACCGTCAGAACAGGGCTTCCCGAGCTCTTCAAGCTCCTGATTCGTGGCACGAAACGTGCTTGATGGTGATGAGGAGCTAACTCGCCCAATGCCCAGCCCCAGCCGCCGCAACCTGTTTCTCGCCTTCGCCGTCATGGCAGCCTTGTGGGTAGCGGTCCTGGGAGGCGTCAGCTTGTCGCGCAAGATCGACGCCTTCCAGCCCCTTGGCTTCACGGCGCACGCCGAGGCCGCGACCTGGAGCGTCGACTCAGTCAGCGTCTTCGAGACCGGCCTAGAGGTCGGTGACCGCATCTTCTTGGTCAACGGCACCGAGGCCCGCAGCACACGAGATCTGCGCGCCGCCCTGGGTCAGAGCGCGACGAGCGAGCTCCTGGTCGAACGGGCCAGCGTGCCCTTGCAGGTAGCCTACGAGCGACCGGCGCTGGCGATCGACTGGCACTACCTGTTCCTCGCCCTGATCGGCATCGGTTACTTCTTCATCGGCTTCTATACGCTCGTGCGGGACCAGCGCCGCGCCGCGCGTCTGTTCTACTTCTGGTGCCTGATCTCAGGGTTGGTCTACGTCGCCTCGGCCCAGGCTCCTTTCGACCTCGCGGGCAAGATCATCTATGTCTTCGAGGAGCTGGGCCGGATTGTTCTGGCTCCCCTCACGCTCCACCTCTTTGTCATCTTCCCGCAGCCGCTCGAACGGCTGCGTAATCGCCTGGGCTGGATCCCCTTCCTCTACGTCCCGGCCGCCTTCATCGCGCTGTTACAGGCCGACATGATCCTCGCCAACGGCCGCTGGCTGCTCGGCGGCGAGATCGCTGCCGCCATGCGGACAATGGATCAGCTGGTGCTCTTCCAACTCGCCGGCTTCGCGCTGGCGGCCGGCGGCGTGCTGGTCTCGCGCCTGCGCCAGCGCCACGACTCGGAGCCGCTGCGGCAGGCGGCCTGGATCGCGGTCGGCATGCTCGGAGGATACCTCCCGTTCCTCGCCCTGTACGTCGTGCCGCGCACTCTCCAGCTCGAGTGGCCGCAGCTGCTGACGACCCTGGCGATCCTGCCGCTGGCTTTGGTACCGCTGACCTTCGCCTACGCCATCCTGCGCTACAAGCTGTGGGACATCGGCATCGTCATCCGCGACACTCTGACTCTCGCCATGACTGCCTTGATAGGCGTCATCGGCTTCTCGTTGGCCAATCTGGTCGTGCAGCGCGTGGTGCCGGACGACTTTGCTCTGTCGCGGACGATGCTCTCCTTCACCTCCGGCTTGATGATCGCCGGCTTGATGATCCCGACCCGGCGGCGCATCGGCGCCTCGCTAGAGCGCCTGCAGTACGGCGGCATGTTTCGCCGGCGGCGCGGCTTGCTAGCGTTCGGCCGCGAGATGCTCGAGGAGCGCGACCTCGACAGCCTCTCCTCCGCCCTGCTGGGCGAGCTGGCCGGAACCTTCGACCTGGCGCGCGCCAACCTCTACCTCGGCCGCTCCGATCGCCTCACCGCCCAGCGCCAAGAGGCCGGCGTGCCGAAGTTCCTGAGCGCCTCCGAGCTCGACGAAGAGTTCTGGGCCAGCGACGTGCGCAGTCTGACCGGGCTCGCCCTGCCCGGCGAGCTCAGCGCCTCCAACCGGCTCCACGCCGCAGGCTATCGCTACGCCTTCCCCCTGACGTCGCGCCGGCAGCGCATCGGCGTTCTCGCCATCGGCTACAAACGCGGTGAAGCGGCGCTGTCGAGTGACGACATCGACCTGGTCCGTAATCTGCTGAGTCAGGTCTCACTGGCGATCGACAACGCCCATTTGCTCGAACAGGTGCGCCGGCAGCTCGACGAGGTCTCGAAGCTCCAGGAAACGACCGCGGAGATCCTCGAGTCCTCGCCCGCCGGCATCGCGGTGGTGGCCGGAGACAGCAGCATCGATCGCGCCAACGCCGCCCTGGCAGGAATCTTCGAAACCACGCCGGAGACCCTCGTCGGCCGCTCGCTCACCGAGCTGCTGGGTCACGGTCCCCTGCCCCGAGCCAACGCTCCGGTACGAGAGATGCGATTCGAGAGCGCCTCCGGCCGAGAGCACTACCTTCAGATCAGCGTCGCCCCCCTGGCCAGCGCCCAGGACGGGTCCTCGGTCGTGCTGGTCCACGACGTGACGGAGCGCGTGGCGATCGAAAACGCGATGAAGGAGCAGGATCGCCTGGCTTCGCTCGGCATGCTGGCGGCGGGCGTGGCGCACGAGATCAACACGCCGATCACCGGCATCTCGAGCTACGCCCAGATGCTGCTGCGGGACACGCCCGAGAGCGACCCGCGCCATGAGCTTCTGCTCAAGGTCGAGCGCCAGACCTTTCGCGCCTCGCGCATCGTCAATAACCTGCTCGAGTTCTCGCGCGATCGACCGCGCGAGGCAAGGCCTGTCTCGCTCAATTTCATCGTCCAGGAATGCCTCGATCTGCTCAAAGAGCGCTTGCGCGAGGGCCGGATCGAGCTCGACTGGCAGCCGCTGGAAGAGGAGCTGACCGTCTGGGGCAGCGACGGCGAGCTCCTACAAGTCTTCACCAATCTGGTCGTCAACGCCAGTGACGCCATGGCGGACGGCGGCACGCTTCGCGTCTCCTGCGAAGCCTCGGATGATTGGATCAAGGTCAGCGTCGAAGACTCCGGGGTCGGGATTCCGGTCGACCAGCTCGAACAGATCTTCGAGCCGTTCTTCTCGACCAAGCTCCAGCAAGGCGGAACCGGACTCGGACTGTCGATCAGCTACAACATCGTGAAGCGGCACGGCGGGCACCTGCGAGTGGCCAGTGTGCCCGGCGAGGGCTGCACCTTCTTCGTCGAGCTACCGCGCCATCACGCTTGACTCCTGACGCAATGCGAATACTCATCGTCGACGACGAGGAGGTACTCCAAGACGTTCTGACGTCGCTGCTGCGCGCCGAGGGCTACGAGACGGTCAGCGCCCGTTCGGGCGAGCAGGCGCTGACCCTGCTGCGGGGGGGCGACATCGATCTGGTGTTGCTCGATCTGATGCTGCCCGGCATGTCGGGTCAAGAGGTCCTACAACAGATTCGCCAAGAGGACCCGCACCAGGTCGTCGTCATGATCACCGCCTATTCATCGGTCGAGGGCGCAATCGAGGCCATGCGCCAGGGCGCCTTCCACTACATCCCCAAGCCGTTCAAGAACGAGGAGGTGCTGCTGACGATCCAGCAGGGCCTCGAGCAGCGGCGGCTCAGGAAGGAGAACCGCTCGCTGCGCGATCAGCTGCAGCAGAAGTTCGCCTTCGACAACATCATTGGCAAGTCGAAGCCAATGCTCAAGGTCTTCGACCTCATCCGCCTCGCCGCGCCGGCCAAGAGCAACATACTGATCCTCGGTGAGAGCGGCACCGGCAAGGAGCTGGTGGCCAAGTCGATCCACCTCAACTCGCGCCGCGCCGACGGCCCCTTCGTCACCGTCAACTCCGGATCCATGCCGGCCGACCTGCTCGAGAGCAACCTCTTCGGCCACGAGCGCGGCGCCTTCACCGGGGCCGTCACGGCCAAGAAAGGCCTCTTCGAAGTGGCCGACGGCGGCTCGATCTTCTTCGACGAGATCGGCAACATCCCCATCGACACCCAATCCAAGCTCCTGCGCGTCATCCAGGAGAAGGAGTTCATGCGCCTCGGCGGTATCGAGACGCTGACCTCGGACGTGCGCATCATCGCGGCGACCAACGTCGATCTCGAGACGACGGTGGAAGCAGGGGGCTTCCGCGAGGACCTCTTCTACCGCCTCAACGTGATCACGCTGACTCTGCCGCCACTGCGCCAGCGGCCGGAGGACATCCCGCTCCTGGCGCGCTCTTTTCTCGACAAGTTCTGTCACGAGAACGACAAGGAGATCTCGGAGGTGTCACCCGACGCCATGGAACTGCTGCTCGACTACCATTGGCCGGGCAACGTGCGTGAGCTCGAGAACGTCATCGAGCGCGGCGTCGTGCTCTCCAGGAGCAACGTGCTCGACGTCGAGCTGCTCTCCCCCGCCGTACGCCAGAAGCGGCCACCTGTCGGCTTCGGCGAGCCCCTGCCGCCGGAGGGTCTGTCGTTCAAGGAAGCGGTCGCCAACTACGAGCGCAAGCTGATCGTGCGGGCTCTGCAGACCTCTGGCGGCGTGCAAAAGAAGGCGGCCGGGATGCTCAAGGTCAAGCCGACGACCCTGCACGAGATGATGAAGCGGCTAGCGGTGACGGTCGATCAGATCGTCAGCTAGCTCGCATTTCTCACTCGCTCCTGCTGCAAGAGCGGATCTGTCACCGTCTCGGCCTCGAGAAAGCCGCAGGTCACATCACCCAGGCGTAACCGAACTTGGTGAAGATCGCTCGATCACTCTGGGTGAGGCCGGTGATGTCGTCGCCTCTGCGGGTGTCGGAGTAGCCGAGGAAGAAGACAGTTTGCGGATTGACCTTGTAGGAGAAGAGCAGATGGGTGAGAAGGCTTTCTGTCCGCTGGTCGACATCGTCGGTGAAAAGAGCCTGGTTGCGGTCGACCGTCCTGTACTGGCTGATGCTGCGCACGAAGGTTCGCTGGTTGAACTGATAGACCAACCTCAGTTGCGTGAGGTTGGCCTCGAAGAGCCGGCCCTCGTCGATGTCGAGCTGCTGCAGGTTGTGACTCAGTGACGCCTTGATTCGGCGGCCGAAGTTGTAACGCACCGACGGTTCGACGAAGAGCACTTCCGCCGGTCGGGTTTCGGCGAAGTCGATCGCGTCGCCGCCGCCAGCGAAGAGGCTGAAAAAGAGGCTGCCGTTGGGCGACATCTCGATGTAGGCGTTGAGCACCTCCTGCTCGAAGCTCCGGCCGTCGAATACCCGCGTCCGCTGGGCCGGCCAGGCGCCGATGAAGAGCTGCCGCGGACCGGTGATGTTGAAACTGAGCTCGGTCTCGCGCTCGAGCGGCTGGCCGTTCTGATCCTCCTCGTTCGTCCATTCGAGGCCGAGCGAGATCCGGTTGTGCCAGGCATCTTCGTCGCCATACCAGATGCGGCGGCCACCGATCTCGAACTCGCGGCGGTCGACCTGGGGCATAAAACCGAGGTCGGCGCGGAAGTCCCCGCCGATGTCCTCGTAGCTCGAGTAGAGGTTCCAATCTCGGGTGCTGTGTCGGTAGCGCAACGTGAAGGCCTCGTCGTCGAAGGTGCCATCGGGCTGGCCGAACTCGTCGATCACGCTACCGGGGTACTCGGTGTTCGAACGCAGCCACTGAAAGCGCACTGAATCGCTGTCGGTCAATCGGTAGAGGCCATCGACGCCGCTGACCGAGTTCGAGTAATCGTCGCCGCCGCGATAGGTCATCAAGACACCGAGAGTCGAGGCTTCACCGAGGTCGCGGCGATAGCGCACCACGGCGTCCTGGGAAGAGGCGTCGAGCGAGGTCGCTGCGGAGCCCTGGCTGCCGGGAAACAGCAAGCTGGTGAATTGGTCCTCGGCCACGAAGACGCCGACGGCGTTCTTGCCCTGCTTGCCGGTCATCTTGAGCCCCCAGTCGGGGCTGCCCACGTTGCGGGTGAAAACGGCGTTGAGCGGCGTCGAGAAAAAATCCGCGCCCTCGAGAAAGAATGGCCGGCGCTCGGGGAAGAAGAGGGCGAAGCGCTCGTTGACGACGAGCTGCGCCACGTCGGCCTCGACGTGCGAGAAGTCCGGGTTGATCGTCAGGTTGAGCGTTAGGTTCGGCGTCACGCCCCAGCGAGCACTCAGCCCGAACTCTCCCGTCGGATCGCTGTTGTCGAAGTCGCCCAGCGGGAAGTCCGCCCGCTCCTCGGTCTGGCTTCCGGTCAGGGTCGGGACGATCTCGACGTTGCGCCCCGGCGAGATGCCGCGAAAACCGGTCATCTTCGAGGCCTGGCACAGGTAGCAATCGTTGTCGCGATCTAGCTTGTGAACCGAGAGGCGATGCCGGTCTCCCCGGGGGTAGTACCGGATCAAGTCGAAGCCCCAGGTCTGCTCGCCACCGCCGCCCGGGAACCGCAGCTGATTGAACGGGATCGCCATCTCGACGACGTAGCCGTCGTCGGTGACCAGGCCGGCGGAATCCCAAATCGCGTCCCAGGAGTCGCTCTCGTTACCCGACACGCCGTCGAGGAAGAGGTCCATCTGAACTCCGAGCGGATTGACGAAGAACTCGAAGGCCCGGCGCTGGTCGTCGAAGGTGTCGATACTGATACCCAGGAAGTCATCCTGGTAGGCCGCGTCGCGGTCCGAGAGGTGCGCGCGAAGGGCCGAGGGGTCCGGATCGAAGGCGTGAAAACCGACGTAGAGAGTACTCTCGTCGTAGGTCACCCGCGCCTCGGTCGCGACCAGGGCTGGGATGTTCTCGCCCGGCCAGGTCTCGTAGTCGAGCCTGAACACCGTCGCCTCCTCCCAGGCCGGTTCGTCCATCACCCCGTCGACCGTGATCGCGGAGGTCGCCTGCTCGATGTAGTAGGCGGCGTGGGCCAGACCGGTCGCGAGTGCCTCGCTGTCCTCGCGCATCGGGCTCGCATGGAGCGCTGAGACGAGGCCGAATCCGAGAACGAGATGCCCAGAGAGACGGAGGATCTCACTGGTTTCCCGAGGTTGAGTCTGCATTCTGATCTCCAGGTCGAAGCGATGATGAATGTCCTACGCATATACGGACTCCGAAGGAGAGGGTTTGGTTCCTCGCCCGGCGCGAGTCTTGTGCTGCGATATGGTTACGCGATCATGTTCGAGCAACTAGCTGAACTCGAGAAGAGCCACGACGAGCTCACCGCGGCGCTGGCCGACCCCGCCATCCTGGGCGATGGCGAGCTCTACAAGCAGACCACCAAGAAACTGGCGAAGATCAGTCGCGTGGTGGAGCTCTACCGCCAGTACCGGGAAGTGGCGCGGCAACGCGACGACACCACCGAGATGCTCGATTTGCTCGCGGCCGACGACGAACTGGCGGCGATGGCGAGCGAGGAGCTGGCCGAGCTCGAGCGCCGAAGCGAGGAGATCGAGCAGGCGCTCAAGGTCGAGCTCCTGCCCAAGGATCCCAACGACGAGCGCAACGTCGTGCTCGAGATCCGGGCCGGAACCGGTGGTGACGAGGCGACGCTCTTCGCCGCCGAGCTCTTCCGCATGTATAGCCGCTACGCCGAGGAGCGGCGCTGGCGGGTGGAGATCATCGATCTGTCCGAGTCCGGCGCTCATGGCGTCAAGCAGGTGTCGGCGATCATCGAGGGCCGCGGCGCCTACAGCCGCCTCAAGTACGAAGCCGGCGTCCATCGCGTCCAACGCGTCCCGGCGACCGAGGCCTCGGGGCGAATCCACACTTCGGCCGTCACCGTCGCGGTCCTGCCCGAGGCCGAGGACGTCGAGATCGTGATCGAAGAGAAGGACCTGCGCATCGACCGTTTCTGTTCGTCGGGCCCCGGGGGCCAGGGCGTCAACACCACCTACTCTGCCGTTCGCATCACCCACCTGCCGACCAACCTCGTGGTCAGCTGCCAGGACGAGCGTTCGCAGATAAAGAACCGCGCCAAGGCGATGCGCGTCCTCAAGGCGCGGCTGCTCGAGATCGAGCGCGAGAAAGCCGAATCCGAGCTCTCGGCCGAACGACGCAAGATGGTGGGGTCCGGAGACCGCTCGGAGAAAATCCGCACCTACAACTTCCAGCAGAACCGGGTCACCGATCACCGCATTTCGCTGACCATCCATCGGCTCCCGGCCATACTCGAGGGTGACCTGGACCCACTCATCGACCCACTGGCGACCCACTTCCAGGCGAAGCAGATGCACGACGCCTCCAAACAGTCGCTGGCAACCTGACGACCGACGAGCCGCCTTGTACACTGCCCGGAGCATCCTGCTCTTCTTGGCGCTCGGCGTCTCGACCGGCTTGCTCAGCGCCCAGCCGATCACCCTGTCGGGCCATGTCGTCGACAGTGACGGCGAGCCGGCCTCCGGTCTGGAGATACGGCTCCTGCCGATCCTGTCGGCGTACGAAGCGGCAAGACTCGACCTCTCCGGCGGCGAGGTCGCCGCAGTCGCCGAAGCGCTGAGCGGGGTGGATGGTTCCTTCGAGCTCGGAGCCCCCGAGCTGGGCTTCTGGCGGGTGGTCGCAGCGACGCCGGGCAGCCTGCCGATGACTCTCGCCTTTGACGGCGAGCCTCTGCTGGAGTCTTTGACCCTGCCCACACTCGAGTTGCGGCCGGCCGAGCCGGTGAAGGTGGAGGTTGTCTACCCTGACGGCTCACCCGCTCCTGGCGCGTGGATCCAAACCCTCGAGAAGGAGCGTGCCCGTAGCCGGCGACAGCAGAGCCGCTGGGTCGCGTATCGGCCCGCGATCCGATCAAACGAAGCCGGCAGAGCGACGGTCTTCGAGGGCCCCGACGCCACTCTGGAGTTCGTCGCCTGGCTGCCGACTCACGTCACTCCGGACAGGACCACCGCTCGAGCGGGCCGGGCTCGACTCAGGCTGAAAGCCGCGACAGCGCGACGTCTCCTGCTGGTCGACGCCGTCCATCGACCCGCGAGTCACGTCGTGGTGCAGAGCTCGAGGATGCGCTGGCCGGCGACCCAGAGCGACGCAGAGGGGATCGCCACGATCTACGCTCTCGACGCGACAACCAAGCTAACCCTGGTGGTACCCGATGGGAGAGCCATCCGTCTGCAACTCGAAGCGGGAGAGGGGATCGAGTCGCCCCTTGCGATCACGGTACCCGATCCGCTCCGGGCCGAGGGCCAAGTTCTCGACTCGAGCGACCGACGAGCGATATCCGGCGCCTTTGTCTTCCCGGCGCACGATTCAGGACGCATGGCGCGAACCGGCCCAGACGGCGCCTTTCGACTCGTCGTCGGCGAATCCGACGGCTCGTTGACCGCGGCGGCCGTCGGCTACCTGCCTCAGACCGAGAGACTCGGCCTCGCCGGTGAATCAAGCTCGCTCCTGCTGCGACGTGCCACGGACTTGAGCGGACGCGTGATCGATTCGGCGGGCAACCCGGTCCATCAGGCGCAGGTACATGCGGGCATCTACTTCGACGGTGTGGGCAACCACAGCTTCGATCAGCCGGAACGCCATGCTCGGTCCAACACCGACGGCGACTTCACCCTGGCGCGGCTGGCGAGCAACGGCAGCTACAGCATCACAGCCCGCAAGAGAGGCTTCGCCCCGACCGAGGAGATCGTGCGCAACCCCCTCGATCGGGAGCTCCAGGGGGGCCTGACCCTCGTCCTCGAGCCCGGCACCGGAGTCACCGGCCGCCTCGTCGACGCCGAGGGCACCGGCGTAGGAGGCGCCGTCATCGAGATGAGGCGCGACCTGGGCCACGGGCTGGGCGTGAACAGCCCCGCCTTCGCCAACGCCGCCGGCGTCTTCACTTTCCAGGTGGCCAGCGACCCTGGCGGCGGATTCTCGATACACCAGGCCCCCGCCGGCCGCTTCAGCCTCACTGTCGAGGCCCCGGGCTTCGCCCGCAGGGACATCCTGGGGCTCGAGATCGGCGAAGGCGAGACGAACCTCGATCTCGGCACCATTACCCTCGAGCCGGGTGTCAGCCTGCGCGGTCGCATCGTGGATCCGGATGGAGTTCCTCTGGCGGAGGCCAGGATTCGGCTCGAAGAGCGCACGGGCGGGCTGGCTCGCTTCCTTCTCAGCCCGGGTGACGATCCCGAGGCGATCAGTGGCGTCGATGGGCTCTTCGTGGTTGCCGATCGCCGGCAGGGAGAGTTGCTGACCCTCCACGTGGAACGAGCCGGCTACGCCGACCGAGAAGTTCCCGGAGTCGAGATCGAACCGGCGGCGCTGGTGGAGATCGTCCTGCAGCCGGCAGTCAACGTCCGCGGGCGAGTCATCAGCCCGGAGGGGGACCCAGTCCACGGAGCCACGGTCATGCTGGTCCACGGGGGCGGCTCCTCGAGTTACGGGAACAGGTTTTCCATTCCGTGGACCCACCACGACAGAACCGACGAGCTCGGGCGCTTCGAGCTCGTAGACGTCGAGCCGGGCAAGGTTCGCCTCGGGGCACAGGCTGAAGGCTGGCTGAGCGTCGAGGTCGATGGTATCGACCTGCCGGCGGGCCGCGACCTGGAGGATGTCGAGCTCGGCCTGCGCTCCGGCGCGTCGATCGAAGGCCGAGTCATCGGTGCCGACGGCGCTCCGGTGAACGAAGCGTCGGTCAGCGTCGAACAACCGAGCGGCTTCCGCCAGAGCACCTCCGCTCGGACCGATGGCGGCGGCGCGTACCGCCTGGGCGGCATCGAGCCCGGCCGTCGGACGGTCTTGGTCTACGCCCCGGACGGCTCCCAGATGGCCAAGGCACTGGAGGTCGAGCCGGGCGCCAACTCACTCGACTTCTATCTCGAGGCCGGCGTCGAAGTGTCGGGCCGGGTCCTGACCGTTCGCGGGGCAGCCGTCGAGGGCGCCGTGGTGCAGCTGGACTCAGCCGACGACTCCAGTGGCACCAAGCGCGCACACTCCGAGGCCGACGGCTCCTTCAGAATCCCCAATGTGCGAGCCGGATCGTTTCGGGTCCTCGTGGCACATCCGGACTACGCCACCACGATCACCGAAGAGCCCCTCGAGGTCGCACAACAGCCGGTCCTAGGCTTCGAAATCCGACTGTCCGAGGGCAGTGACCTGGTGGGCCGCATCACGGGACTCGACCGGGAGGATTACCTCGACACCCACGTGGCCGCCTTCAGCCTGCCGGCGAACTACCGGGAGGGCTCCGTCGACAGTGAGGGATCCTACCGAATCGAGAACTTGGCGCCCGGCACCTGGCGTGCTTTCGCGAAGACCTCTGGGGGTCGACTAACCACCGGCTCACTAGAGATCTCCGAAGGCGAAGCCGAGGTGGTTCTCGACCTCGATTTCCGCAAAGGACTCACTCTGACCGGCCGGGTCCTGCGCCACGGACGGCCGCTCGCCGGCCTTCAGGTCGCTCTGGCGGGAATCGACGTAGGCGAGTCGGCCTTCGGACAGACCAACTATGAGGGCCGGTTCGTGGTCGAGGGGCTCGAGGCCGGGCTCTACCAGTTGCACCTGACGGACTCCGCCAGCGGACTGACCTTCAGCGAGGAAGTCGAGCTCAGGCGCGACGACTCGATCGAGATCGAGCTCGAGGGATCGACGATCAGCGGCCTGATCGTCAGCCAGCGCGGCAACAATCCGCTGCCGGGCGCTCTCGTCGTTCTCGAGCCCGACGGCGATCCGGTGGCGCCGGTCACCCCGTCGTCGCTCGGGCAGGGTACGACGAGCGACGGCAACGGACGCTTCAGCCTGACAGTAGTCTCTGCCGGGACCTACCGCCTGCGCGTCTCCAAGGATGGCTTCGCGACTCGAGCTCAGAGGGTGAGCATCGAGCCGGGAGACGACATCGAAGGACTCGACTTCAGCCTGGCGCCGGTCGAAGGCATCGGACTTCAGGTCTTCCTGCCTTCCGGCGCACCGGCTCGGGTGGTCAACTACGCGGTTCTCGACGCCGCCAGCAACGCACTCTTTGGCGGCCGCGAGGTCGCGAGCTTCGAGGGCCGGATCCATCTGGCTACGGTGCCGGACGGCGAGTGGACGATCATTCTCGCCACGTCGGGCGCAACCGTCCACGAGCTGCGCTCTCGCGCTCCGCGCGACCAGGTCGAGGTTCACCTGGAAAGGGGTGCACAGCTCTCGGCGCGGGTGGAGCAGCTTCTCGGAGAACCCTTGGTCGCCGCTAGTCTGCGCATCCGCTCCGAGACCGGGCGACCGTTCAAGAACCTCGACTGGAGCGGCGCCGTGCGTCAAGAGTGGTCTCTCTTCGCCGGCCGGGTCGAGGTCGACGGCTTGAGCCCCGGCCGTTGGCTGCTCTCGGTCTCCACCTCG
>JAPUJD010000105.1 GCA_027296385.1 Acidobacteriota bacterium
GCGAGCTCATTCAACGACGCCGAGCGTGACGACCTCGTGGCCGGGCTGACGTCGTTCCTGACCTCCACCATGCGCCGAGTGTTGCAAGAGGGCGGCATGCCGACATTCTCTCGCTTCACGATGCACTCCACCCATGGCAAGGTGGTCTTGCTCGAGCTGGGAGAGTCGTTCCTCGTCGTGCTGACAGACCAGTTCGGCCGGCTCGATGCATGCATTCCCGACATCCAGGAGAGTGCCCACCAGCTGCGGCGGCAGGCGCGGATCTCGCTGCCGTAAGCCTGTGCTACTCCTGGACCAATGGCCGCCAAGACCCTGTTCGAGAGGGTTCGATTGCCTCAAGACGCGGCGCCCAGAACGTCGATGACAGCCGTGAAACCGAATGTCGTGGGAAGGTTGTTGATTCCAACGACACCTCTAGGAGCTCGATGACCAATGGTCCAGATCAACTTCGCACTGAAGGAAGTCAACTGCAAGATCGTCTACTACGGTCCGGGTATGAGCGGCAAGACCACCAACCTGGAGATCGTGCATCAGAAGGCCCCCGACAACAACAAGGGCGAGCTTACGTCGATCTCCACTGACGGGGATCGCACGCTGTTCTTCGATTTCATGCCCCTCGATCTCGGCACTGTGGCTGGGATGAGGACGAAGTTCCAGCTCTACACGGTTCCGGGCCAGGTCTACTACAACTCGACGCGGAGGCTGGTCCTGCAGGGTTGTGACGGCATCATCTTCATCGCGGACTCGGATCCCGACAAGATGGCGGAGAACATCGAGTCGTACGAGAACCTGATCGAGAACCTCCAGGAGTACGGCAAGGACATCCGCGAGCTTCCGCACGTGCTGCAGTACAACAAGCGCGACCTGCCGGAGGGATGCTCGATCGCGGAACTGGGCGAAGCCCTCAACAGCAATGGCTGGCCTGAGTTCGAGACCTCGGCGATCGAAGGCGACGGAATCTTCGACGTCCTGCGCGAGATATCCAAGCTGACCCTGATCTCGCTCAAGAAGCAGCTCGAGGACGGACTCCCCGAGACGCTGACGCCGCCGATCGCCGCGGCCCCGACGCAGACTGTCGACGAGCCAGCCGCAGCCCAGCCCGAGGCCGAAGAGCCGACCGCAGTCGAGGCCGAGGCTCTGGAGGACGCGGTCAAGGCCCCGACCGACTCCCCGCTCAGCGACGACGAGATAGAGGATCGAGCCCTCGATCAGCTGGACGGCGAAGGCGAGAGTCAACTGGTGGACGCGGTGCCCGAACCGGCCGTGGCCGAGGCCGGGGCAGAAGAGCTCGCGGCCGAGAGCGCGCTCGAGGCGCCGGATGAGAGCGTCACGGCTGAGGTCACCCAGACCGCCGAGCAGACGGACGAAAGCATCACAGCCGAGGCCGCGAAGACCGCCGAGGCGCCGGACGAGAGCATCGCAGCCGAAGCCGCAGAGCCGGACGAGGTGCCAGCTGCCGACGACATCGCCGCCCGCGCCGAGACCAATGGCCGCCGTCGCCTCGACCACGCCCTCAACCTGGCACTGTCGGGGCCCGATCTCGAGCGGGCGCACCGGGTCTTACTCGACCTGCAGGTACGGGACGAGCAAGATCGCGTGCTGCATCAGGTGCGAGACATCGAGTGGGACTTGCAGGACATCGACACCCTACAGGACGTACTGCTCAACCTGAAGATCGAGCTCGAGCGCGAGGACGCTTGAGCGCTGGATGAAGTGCCCCTATTGCTCTGACAACGACGATCGCGTGGTCGACTCACGCGAGAATCGGGATGGCTTGGCCATCCGCAGGCGCCGCGAGTGCCTCAGTTGTGGCCGGAGATTCACCTCCTACGAGCGCATCGAAGACATACCCCACATGGTCATCAAGGGCGATGGCTCGAGGGTCAAGTTCGACCGGACCAAACTCCTGGACGGTCTGCGCAAGGCCTGCGAGAAGCGGCCGGTTCCCGCGATGGCCCTGGAGCAGATCGCTGACGACGTCGAGCGCCAGCTAAGCGAGAGTGAAGAGAGAGAGATCAGTACCCAGCACATCGGCGCCTATGTCATGGCTCAACTCAGGGAGCTCGACCAGGTTGCCTACGTGCGTTTCGCCTCGGTTTATCGCCGTTTCGAGGACATCGAGGCCTTCATGGACGAGGTCCGGAACCTCGTCGAGCACCGCCAGGGCTGAGCGGTAATGGCGCCGAGCACAGCGGTTGAAGAGTCTGTCCGTCTGCCGGATGTGCTGCCGGTTCTGCCACTCAAGAACACGGTCCTCTTCCCCTACATCATCCTGCCGCTGTCGATCGGGCGTGAGGCCAGTCTGCAGGCTGTCGATCGTGCGTTGACCGAGGACCGGTTGATCCTGCTCGTCGCGCAGCGCGATCCGATGATCGACCAGCCGACACCGGCCGAGTTGCACGAGCTCGGGACGGCGGCGATGGTCATGCGCATGCTCAAGCTTCCTGACGGGCGCATCCGCATTCTCGTTCAGGGGCTGGCGCGAGCCCGGGTCGAGCATTTCAGCCAGACCCAGCCCTTCTTGCAGGCCAAGATCCGGCAGATCGACGAGCCCGAGACGGGGAGTGACTCCCTCGCCCTCGAAGCCATGGTCCGCACCGTCAAAGAGAACCTCGAACGCGTAGTCAACCTCGGCAAACAGATCTCGCCGGAGGTGATGATCCTCGCAGCCAACCTCGAAGGGCCCGGCCGCCTGGCCGATCTCGCCGCCAGCAACCTCGAGCTCCAAAGCGCCGACGCACAGGAGATCCTCTCCACGCTCGACCCCCTGGCTCGACTCGATCGGGTGCATCGCCTGTTGGCGCGCGAGGTCCAGCTGCTCACGATGCAGCAGGAGATCTCTCTCCAGGCTCGCGGTGAGATGGACAAGAGCCAACGCGAGTATTATCTGCGGCAGCAGCTCAAGGCGATCCAGGAGGAGCTCGGCGAAGGCAGCGAGATGGCAGAGGAGATCGCTGTCTACCGCCGCACGGCGAACGAGAAGGGCATGACGGCGGAGGCCCGCCAGGAACTCGACCGGCAGATCCAGCGGCTCGAGCGTAGCCACCCGGAGAGCGCCGAGACCGCCGTCATTCGCACCTACCTCGAGACCTTGACCGGCCTGCCGTGGGCGAGCTGCAGCGCCGACCGTCTCGATCTCGCCCGAGCCCGCCGGATTCTCGACGAAGATCACTTCGGACTCGACAGAGTCAAAGACCGGATCATCGAATACCTGGCCGTGCGCCGGCTCAACCCGGAAAAGAAAGGACCGATCCTCTGCTTCGTAGGTCCCCCCGGAGTCGGCAAGACCTCCCTCGGGCGCTCCATCGCGCGAGCGCTCGGCCGCGAGTTCTCCCGCCTGTCGCTCGGCGGCATGCGCGATGAGGCCGAGATTCGCGGCCATCGCCGGACCTACGTCGGCGCCATGCCCGGGCGGATCCTGCAGGCCATCGCCGCGGTCGGCAGCAGCAATCCGGTCTTCATGCTCGACGAGATCGACAAGGTGGGAAATGACTTCCACGGCGACCCCTCGTCGGCCCTGCTCGAGGTGCTCGACCCGGAGCAGAACTCGACCTTCCACGATCACTACCTCGGGGTGGACTACGACTTGTCGCCGGTCCTCTTCATTACCACCGCCAATCTGCTGGATCCTATCCAGCCGGCATTCCTCGACCGCATGGAGGTGATCCGGCTCTCCGGCTACACGCTGGAGGAGAAGGCGAAGATCGCCCGTCGCCACCTCATCCCTCGCCAGCTCGCCGAGCACGGTCTGAGCACCAAGCAGCTCAAGTTCACTGACGCGGCCGTGCGACGCATCGCCAGCGACTACACCAAAGAGGCCGGCCTGCGCAATCTGGAGCGGGAGATCGCGGCCGTCTGCCGCCGGACCGCGGTCGATGTCGCGGAAGGGCGAGACGAGCGGCGCACAGTGACGATCCGATCGATCGCCGAGCTTCTCGGGCCGCGCCGCCACTACAGCGAAGAGCTTCTCACCCGTGACCGCCTCGGTGTGGCCACCGGTCTAGCCTGGACAGCGGCAGGGGGTGATCTCCTCTTCATCGAGGTCCTGGCCGTTCCTGGCACCGGCAAGCTCCAGCTCACCGGCCAGCTCGGAGACGTGATGAAGGAATCGGCCCAGGCAGCGCTGAGCTTCGCCCGCGGGCACTGTTCCGGCAACGGCCTCGACAAGTCCTTCTTCGCCGAGAACGACCTCCACATCCACGTCCCGGCGGGATCCATCCCGAAGGACGGGCCCTCGGCCGGCATCACGATCGCCGCCGCCATCGTCTCGGTGCTCGAGCACCGCCCGGTGGATCGCCGAGTGGCTATGACCGGAGAAATCACCCTGCGCGGAGACGTGCTGCCAATCGGTGGTCTGAAGGAGAAGGTCCTCGCCGCCAAGGCGGCCGGAATCCGCCGCGTCGTCCTACCGGAGCTCAATCGCCGGGACCTCCTCGAGATCGCCGACGACCTCAAGAGCGGCCTCGAATTCCACTTCGTCGATACGATGATCGAGGCTCTCGAGGTGGCGCTGAACTAGCGTCAGGACAGTGGACCGAGAGGAAGAGATCATCAGCTGGCTGCGCCGGCAGCAGCCGCGCGCCGGCCTAGAGGCGCCAGGCGACGACGCCGCTATCGTCGGCCGCGGCTCCGCCTCCAAGGCGCTGACGGTCGACCAACAGATCGCCGGCATCCACGTCCCGGCCGACCTCGACGTCGCAGTTTGGGCGCGACGACTGCTGGCGGTCAACCTCTCCGATCTGGCGGCGATGGGAGCCCGGCCGCGAGCAGCCTTGTTGACCCTCGCCGTTCCGCCCGCGTTCCCGATTCGCCCGTTTCTCAGCGCCACGGTCCACACCTGCCGGCGCTACGGCCTGACGTTGGCGGGCGGCGACATCGCCCGAGCCGGCCAGGCAGTCACCACCATGACCCTCCTCGGCACGCGAGCGCGAGGCTCACGCTGGGTCAGCCGCAGCGCGGGTCGAGCCGGCGATCGGCTCTGGATCGGGGGCGACGTCGGCCTGTCGGCGGCCGGCCAACGTCTCGTCGCTCGCGGCGCGCGACTCGTCGCCAACAGGGTGTCGCTACCGGCCGACCTCGGGCTCGATGCTGCGGCGGCGGTGGCGGCCCGCCGGGCGGTGCGGCGGCACCTGGCCCCGCGACCCCAGCTGGAGCTGGGAGAGTGGCTCGGAACTCAACGCCGCTCGGCCGCCATCGACGTCTCGGACGGGCTGGCCAAGGATCTTCATCGACTCTGCCGATCGAGCGGTGTCGGCGCCGTCATCGACAGCGACTCCCTGCCGATCAGCGCTGACTTGGCGAAGCTCGCCGCTGTCGTGGGTCAGCCCGCGGTCGACTTGGCGCTAGGGGGCGGCGAGGACTACACGTTGCTGTTCGCCCTGCCGCCCCGCACGACACCGCCGGCGGATTTCGGCGCTCGTGCGATCGGCCGCCTGATCCCGGGCCGGCGACTATTCATCGAGGGCGGCGACGGACGACGAGCCCTCGACCCGGCGGGCTGGGATCACCTGAAATGAGGGGCTTGCCAGTCACGGTAAGCCCCTCACCGACGGGCGAATGGCGCGATCAGCGCCCCTTGATCGTCACCTGCAGCGGCTTCTTGAGCAACTTGATCACGCTCGAAACCTGCTTGGCCAGGTCGGCCTGAGCCTTCTCGAGCTTACGCAGCTGGTCCCCCAGTGCCTGATTGCTCGTATCCCTCGCCGTTCGAGCCGGCTTCTTGCCTCCGCTCTTGGGCGGCCGCCCCGGGCGGCTCTCGCTGCGCAGTTGGCGAAAAACCGCCACAGCGTCCTCGGGGAAGCGGCGTAGTCGCCCACTTCCAACGGTGGGGATGCGGTGGAGGAAAAGCTGGACATAGCGCGAAACCGTCGGATAGGAGATGCCGGTCCGGCGGCTGATCTCGGTCAGAGTGAGCAGGCCGGCCGCCTTGCCCTTGACCGACGCCTTCTTGGCCGGCGCGGTCCTGGCCGAGGCACGCCGCTTCTTCCCGACACCCTTGGCCTTCGTCGCCGACTTCGGCGGGCGGCCGCGCTTGGCCAGATTCTCCTTCTTGAGTTCACGCAGCACCGCCACGGCTTCGCGCGGATACCTCTGCTTGCGACCCTCGCCGACCGAAGGAATCCGGTCTTGGTACATGCGCTTGTATTTCTGCAACGTCGGCATCGAGACCGACGCCATCTTTCCTATCTGAGTCAGGGTATAGAGCTTGACCGATTTCGCCCTCTTGGGGGAAGCCTTGGCGGCCTTGCGAACTACCTCCTTCTTAGCCGGCTTCATTCGGCCACGTTTCTTAGCTTTTCTCTTTGCCATCACCTCTCCTTTTTCGCCCGCAGAAATCGCGATAGCTATCGCTGCGTAGGGTTCTTCGAGCCAACGAAATTATTATAAAAAAAAAGCTTACGGTCAAATGCGACAGTTGAGCTCAAATTCAGCCTAGCCTTCTGAGCCGCTGGCCGGGTCGAGCCAGCCGACGAGCGCATCGCCGAGGAAGTTCAAGCCCATCACGGTCAGAAGGATCGCGATGCCGGGAAACAGCGCCAAGTGCGGCGCGTCGAGCAGATGGCTGCGTCCGGCGTTGATCATCGCGCCCCATGACGGCGTGGGCGGCGCGATGCCGAGGCCGAGAAAGGACAGACTGGCCTCGGCGAGGATTGCTCCCGCCATGCCCAGACTGGCTTGCACGACCAGGGTCGGCAGCACGTTGGGTAGTAGGTGGCGGACGATGACACCGACCGGGCCGACTCCGGAGGCACGGGCCGCCAGCACGAATTCCATCTCCCGAAGCTGCAGAATCTGGCCGCGGACGAGGCGCGCATAGCCTACCCATCCGATCACCACGAGCGCGATCACGACGTTGCGCAAGTCCGGGCCGAGAACAGCCACCAAGGCGATCGCCAACAGAATCCCCGGGAACGCCATGAAGACGTCGGTCAAGCGCATGAGCAGGGCGTCGATGCGCCCACCCGCGTAGCCCGCGACGGCACCGATCAGAGTGCCCAACGCGCCCGCCAGCACGACAACCGCCACGCCGACTCCAACCGAGACTCTCGCCCCCATGATCAGCCGCGAAAGGATGTCGCGCCCGAGCTCGTCGAGACCCAGCCAGTGAGCGCCAGAAGGGCTCTCGAGACGGTTCTCGAGCGCTTGGTGGTTGGGGTCTTGGGGCGCCAGCCAGGGAGCCAGCAGAGCGACCACCAGGACCGTGGCGGCCAGTCCCGCTCCAAGCCAGAGGGCCGGCGTTCCCCGAGCCGAGCCATCGATCTTCACGGGCGTCCTCTCGCTGCAAAGCGACGCGCCGCCGTGACGACCTCGCGGGTCTCGTGGCGAGATTCTCGCATCATCTCAGCGCAGCCTGATCCGCGCATCGAGCAGCGCATATGTGAGATCGGTCAGCAGATTGATTACCAGGTAGCTCAAGGCGATGGTGAGGATCCCGCCCTGTACCAGGGGATAGTCGCGTGCCTGGATAGCCTGCACTATCAGGCGACCGATTCCGGGCCAGGAGAAGATGGTCTCGGTGATGATGGCGCCGGTCAGGAGAGCACCGAACTGGAGCCCTACGACGGTCACCACCGGAATGGAGGCATTGCGAAAAGCGTGTCGGGCCACCGCCTGGCCGTATCCCAGCCCCTTGGCCTGCGCCACCACCAGATAGGGCTCGCCGAGCTCCTCCGCCAGCGACGAGCGCACCATCCTGGTCAACATGCCTGCCAGCGCAGTGCCCAGCGTGATCGCCGGCAGCACGAGGCTGGCCATCCCGCCGCGCCCGGAGACGGGCAGCAGATCGAGGCGGATCGCCAGCAGCCAGATCAGCATCGGACCGAGCCAGAAGTTTGGAATCGAGACCCCGAGCAGTGCCAGGAAGCGGGCTCCGTGATCCAGCGCTCGGTCACGATTCAGCGCCGCCACCACCCCCAGCGGCAGGGCCAGCGCCAGAGCGGCCAGCATGCTCGCAAAGGCCAGTTCCAACGTTGCCGGGTAGTGCGCCGCCAGCAATCGCGTCACCGGTTGCCTGAAACGCAACGATTCGCCCAGGTCGAGCCGCGCCAGACGGACAAAGTAGTCGACGAATTGACGACCGAGCGGGCGATCGAGCCCTAGCTCGTGGCGTAGAGCCTCGACCTCGGCGGGCTGCGCACCGTCGCCGAGCATGATCTCCACCGGGTCGCCGGGAATCAGATGAATCAAGGAGAAGACCAGGGCGCACACTAGCAACGCCAGCGGCGCGGTTTGGGCGAGGCGGTAAAGCGTGTAGCGGATCATGGGGAAGAGTGTCCCGTGCGACAAGCTCGTTGCCCGGATCGCCGAGGACTCAGCGTTCCTGGCAAGGCGTGACGACGAAGGACTAGCGAGTCTAGTTCGAGGAGGAGCAACGAAGCCAGGGGCGTTGAGAATCGGCGAGCTGGGTAGCGAGCTTGTCGCACGGGACACTAGTCGATGTCGAGCTGTCGCACTAGATAGGACAGGGCCTGACGACTCAGGCCGAGACTGCGGGCGGCCGCGGCGCGATTGCCGCCGGCTGCCGCCACCGCCTCTTGCACCAAACGGCGGCGGAAGGCCTCGACTTGCTCATGGTACCCGGAGCGCGGCACCCGGATCTCGCGTGGCAGATCGAGGTGCTCGAGGTCGATTCGACCCCCTTCCGCCAGCGCCATGCCAACGGTCAGGACATTTTTCAATTCGCGGACATTGCCCGGCCAAGAGTAGCCGGCGAGAAGGGCCCGCGCGGCGTTGGAGAGGGCCGGTGTGACGCCCCCGCCCTCTGATGCCAGGAAGTGCTCGGAGAGCAGAACCAGGTCTTGCCCGCGATCGCGCAGTGGCGGCAGCTCGACGTAGCCGACCTTGAGCCGGTAGAGGAAGTCCTGACGGAAGTCCCCGTCGGCGACCATGGTCGACAGATCGCGATGGGTCGCGGCGATCACCCGCACGTCGACCGATCGCGCGACACTCTCGCCGACCCGCCTCACCTCGCCCTCCTGCAGAACCCGTAGCAGTTTGCCCTGCGCTAGAAGGGGCAGATCTCCGACCTCGTCGAGCAGCACCGTACCGCCGCGTGCCGCCTCGAAGATTCCTGCGCGGTCTCTATCGGCACCAGTGAAGGCACCCCTGACATGCCCGAAGAGCTCTGAGAGCACAAGATCCCCGGCCAGCGCGGCGCAGTTGACCGGCAGGAAGGGGCCCTCGGAGCGGTGCGAATGGGCATGCACGAGCCGGGCGGCGGGCTCCTTGCCCGTGCCGGTCTCACCCTGGATGAGAATCGGCAGGTCCCGCTGCGCCAGCTTCGAGAGCCGATCGAGGGCGCTGAGGAGGGCGGCACTCTCGCCGATCATACCGTGCCGCTTTCGAGATACTGGTCGAGCGTCCACCCGCTGAACTGGAAGGTCGCGTAGCGCGAGAGCGAACGCCACCCTCTCGTGGGAGCCGAGCTGCACCGCTGCCAGCCTCAGAGCACCTCCGTGAAGCGCCCGTTCGAGCACGCTGTGACCACCAGGTCCCGCGACGATCTCGACCTCCGAGTCGGCGTCGCGCCAGGTGAGACGAGCCTCGGGACTCACCTCGGCCAGGAGTCGGGTCAGCCGATCGGCCACCGATCCGTCCACGGACTCGAGATAGCGCTCAACCGCTCTCCATGGCCCTTCGTCGCCGGCGTCCAGCCGCTCGGCGAGCGCGCTCGCCCCGACACTGCGCAGCGTGGCAGCGGCCCGCCGCACCCAGTCCTTGGGCGCCCGACCCGGTCCGAGCAGCTCGGCATCGAAGATCAGTCGCGCCGCACGGTAGGGCTCGAGCTGCCGCAAGGGAGACCAGTCGACGTTCTCCTCGGCCGTCAGCAGCTGCTGCCAGAGCCGCTGGCAGGGCCCGGGTGGATTCTCCTCGAGCGCGTTCTCGAGCTCGCCCGCCTGCGCCCACAGCGGCGCCCGTTCCTCGGGCTCGAGCTCGGCTCGATCCTCGGCCGAAGTCGTCGCCAGCGCGGCACGAGCCGCCGACACGTCGCCCAACCAGCCGTGGGCCCGAGCCGCCAGCACGCCGAGTCGACCCCGCCGCCAGTCGAGATCCCTTTGCGCCAAGCGTTCGAGGGCGCTCTCGACGCGCTCCAGGGCCGCACCCGGCCGGCCACGCACGAGCTCGTAGCGCACCGCCAGCTCCTGGTCCTGAGCCCAGCCGCGCCAGTTGCCGACCTTCGCATTGGCCTTCGCCGAACGTTCGAGCACGTCGTGCACGCCCTTGAGCTCTCCGCGGCGCAACCGGATCTCGGCCAGGTTGCACAACGCCAACGTCGTACGCCGATCACCTTCGCTGTCACTCGTGAGCCGAACGACGTGGCGCAGGGCGCGCTCGGCGCCTGCGAGATCTCCGACCATCGACCGCCCCACGGCGAGATCGTTCCACAGCCCCACGGCCTCGAACGGCCGTATCAAGCGCCGGCTGCCCAGCGCTCGGCGCATGTGCTCGACCACCGAGCGGCCTTCGCCCCGAGCCATGGCCAGCAGCGCCTGGAGGTGACTGCGCCGCCAGGCCAGGCGCTCGAGCTCGTCGGCCGCCACCGTGGCCTCGATCTGGCGCTCGACGGTCGCGTGGTCTCGGCGATCCCAGGCGGCCTCGCCGGCGAGAATCATGGCATGGAGTCGTTGCTCGGGCTCGGTGCACTCGAGCGCCTGGTCGACCCACCAGAGCGCCGCCTCCGGCTCGCCCCGGCTGGCGAACACACGGACCGCCACCGCTGCCAGGTCGAGGCGGTGCTCGCCGGCGGGCATGCGGTCCGCCCACCTCTTCAATGCCCGCTTGGCGGCCGCCAGCTCGCCAATCCGGAGCTGGCAACCGAGGCGAAGGATACGTGCCGCCGTGCGGCGCAGGCCGTGGAGCGCCCGCTTGGCAGCCGCGAAGCGGCCGATTGCGTAGAGCGCTCGCGCCATCTCGAACTGCGAATCGGAGTCGCCGGGAGGATGCTCGACCCAGACCTCGACCGCCCGACGCCAACGCCCTTCTCGAGCGAGCTCGACCGGATCTCGCTGTACCAGCGCGGTGCCCCACAGACGCGTGACCTCGGGAACCGCCAGCAGAGACTGCAGGGCGGCCAGATCATCGCACGCCCGCAAGAGACGCCGTCGGAAACGGCTCGGACCGACCACCCAGAGCTCGGGATCCGGGGCGCCGATCGCGGCCGCCAGTGCCACGCGGGCCTCGCCGAATGCCTCTTGCCACAGGAAGGGCGCTGCGGTGAGCACTTGACCGACCAGCTGGTCCGCGCTCACCGGTTCGAGATCCTGGCGCCAGACCTCCATCAGCTCGCGCGCGACACGCCTCGCCTCGCCGCGGCCGGCGATGGTCGAGCCGGCGCGGAAGAGCTCCCGCATCAGCTCTACCGCCCGCCGCTGCGGCAACGCACGATCAACCCCGACGTCGAGCGAGAAGCCTCCCAGGCGCCCGTCCGGAGTCACCACCGCGCCGTGCCAGCCGGCGCTCAACATTCTCCCGGCGCGCGCCAGATGTCCCAAGACTGCGACGCCCTGCAACAAGACCGCGAGCCGCTGGCGATCGGTCAGCCGCGCCTCGCCCAGCGGGGCCCCAGCGACCGAGTCGAGAGCGCCGTGGAGCAGCTCGCGAGCGGGCGACGTCACCCCATGAGTCCTCGAAGGTCGTCCCAGAAACCGGGGTACGATTTAGCGACGACTTCTGGCTTGGCGACTCTGACGCCCGGCCGGCGCAGACCGACCAGGGCGCAGCTCATGGCGACTCGGTGGTCGTCGTGAGCCTCCACGATCACCGCGTCGGCCGGCGGCTGCCGACTGGCCCAACAGCCCTCGACGACCAGCCCGTCCGGGCGCTCCTCGACCGGGACTCCCATGCGGCCGAGCTCGGCTGCCATGGCGGCGAGGCGGTCACTCTCCTTGAGACGCAGGTGTGGCACGTTGCGGATGATGGTGGTGCCGGCGGCGAACGGCGCGAGGGCCGCCAGCGTCGGCACCTGGTCCGGCATCGACGAGAGGTCGGCGTCGAGAGCCCGCAGTCTCTCGGCCCCGGAGACGCGAACAGCCCCGGTGCCCCAATCAATGTCTGCTCCCATGGCGCCAAGTAGATCAAAAAACCCGACGTCACCCTGCACCGACGATCGATCCACACCCTCGAGGTCCACCCAGCCACCGGTGAGAGCGGCCGCGGCGGCCGCATAGCAGGCGGCCGACACGTCCGCCTCGACCGTGACGCGCGCTCCGCGCATTCGCACCGGTCCGACGCTCAGCAGCCCGGGCTCGAGCTCGGAGACCGGGGCGCCGAACTGGGTCAGCGCCGCGCGCGTCAGCTCGACGTAGGGCTGCGAGACAAGGCTCGCCACCTCGAGCGTGAGTCCCCGGGTGCTCACCGCCCCCAGCATCAGCAGGGCCGAGACGAACTGACTCGATTCGCTGGCGTCGATCTTGGCTCGGCCGCCGCGAAAACGACCGCCAGCGATCTCGAGCGGGACGAATCCCGGAACACCCAGAGGATCGAGTTGGGCGCCCAGGTCTGCGAGCACCTCGACCAACGGCGCCAGTGGCCTCTCCCGCAGCCGCTGCGCCCCATCGACACGCCACCTTCCAGGCACGGCGCACAGCGCCGCCGTCAGGAGCCGCATCATCGTTCCCGAAGCCCCGCAGTCGATCACCCCATGACCGGGCGCCGCCGGCGGCTCGATCCGCACCCGGTCATCGCGCTCCTCGAGGCGGCAGCCCGCAGCCCGCAGGCCGGCGGCGAAACGATCACAATCCTCCGAGTGCAGGACTCGCTCGATCGTCGTCGGCCCGCGCGAGAGCAACGCCAGGTTGTAGTAACGCTGAGTCTGGCTCTTCGACGAAGGCGGGCGCAGCCGCCCGGCTGCTCGGCCGCCACAGGGTACCTGCAGCGGGTCAGGCAAGCTCGAAGGCGAGTCCGTCATAGCCGAAGGCAACGGAGGACGGTAGCTCGACCTGCGGACGGTCGTGGTCGACCTCATGTGCGAGATGAGTGAAGAAGGTCCGTTCGGCGCCGATCCTGCTCGCCACTTCGATCGCCTGCGGGATGCTGAAGTGGGTCGGGTGCTCGCGGTAGCGCAAGGCTCCCAGCACCAGGACCTCGAGCTCCGAGAGCAGCTCCAGGCTCTCTTCGGGGATGTGGTTGCAGTCGGTAACGTAGGCGAAGCCGCCAAGGCGATAGCCGTAGACCGGCAGGTCGCCGTGCAGGACGGGCACTGGCACGATTTGATGGTTGAAGAGCTCCAGCGTGCCGTCGATCTCGATCAGGTCGAGCTGCGGCTTGCCGCCGCCGCGCTCGGTGGGCTCGAAGACATAGGCGAAGGTGCGGCGCAGCGCCCCCAAGGTCGCGGCCGAGCCGTAGCACGGGATGCTCTGCCGCTGGCGGAAGTTGAAGATTCGGACATCGTCGAGGCCGAAGATGTGATCGGCATGGGCATGGGTGAAGAGGATGGCGTCGATCCGCGGGAGGCCGAAGCGCAGAGCCTGCTGGCGTAGGTCGGTCGGCGTATCGATCAGCAGAACTCGATCGTCGAGCTCGAGCTTGAGGCCAACTCGGAAGCGCTGGTTCTTCGGGTTGTCGGAGGTGCAGACTGCGCACTCGCAACCGATGACGGGCACTCCGCTCGAGGTACCCGAGCCGAGCATGGTGACGCGCAAGCTCACGGCTCGAGCCACTCGACGGATCGCGTGTTGAACCAGGCGTCGAGCAGGCGAATCTCGCCGCCGGCCGCCGGCCAACTCCGCGGTTCGTGGAAGTGACCGAGCAGCAGATGATCGAAACCCTCCTGTAGGCGGCGTTCGCCGTAGGCGCGGATAGCCTCCTCGGGGATCCGCTGCTTGTGCTCGAAGTTGGTCCCCGCCAGCCCCTTCTCGGTCAGGTGCACGAGACGCCGGGCCAGAACCCGCGGCAGATGAAGCATGAGCCAGCGTACCGGCCAGCTCTTCGACAGCCAGCGCCAGAAGAGGTACCGCCGGTCACGGTGGTTGAGGCCGTCGCCGTGCACCACCAGATAGCGCTTTTCTCCGGCGACGAAGGCGAGCTCGGTGCCTACCGAGTCGAACATGTCAGCGTAGCGACTGGCAGCCACGAAAAAATCGCGATTGCCCTCGATGTAATCGACCGCGACGCCCGCCGCGCGCAGGCGGCCGATCGCCCCCATGAGCTGTCTCACGTCCTCGGTCTCGTAGCTCTCGGCGGCCACCCAGACCTGGAAGAGATCGCCGAGGACGACGAGCCGGCGGCAACCCGCCGCCGCCAAGGCATCGAGCTGCGCGACGAGCGGACCGGCATCGCCGCCGGGTCCGCCGATGTGGGCGTCCGCCAGCAGTGCGATCTCGGAATGCTCGGGACGGTCGGCCACTAAGAGATCGTCAGCTTGGGCTGGTCCTGCGAAGCCACCTGGGCGATCACGGCTGCCGCCACCTTGCCGAAGGCTTCGGCGTGATGGCCGTCGGGCTGCATCGTCACGATCGGTGTCCCGGCGTCGCCGCCCTCGACGATGGCCGGATCGAGCGGAATGCTCCCCAGGAAGGGACAGCCGAGCAGCTCGGCCGTGCGCTGGCCGCCACCGCGCTTGAAGATGTCCGTTGTCTCACCGCAGTGCGAGCATACGAAGCCCGACATGTTCTCGACGATTCCCAACACCGGTACGTTGACCTTCTCGAACATCGCCAGACCCTTGCGGGCGTCTATGAGAGCGATGTCCTGCGGCGTCGAGACGATCACGGCGCCCGCCAGCGGTACGCGCTGACTGATGGTGAGCTGGGCATCGCCAGTGCCCGGCGGCATGTCGATGATCATGTAGTCGAGCTCGCCCCAATCGACGTCGCCGAGCAGCTGCTCGAGAGCCTTCATCACCATCGGGCCGCGCCAGATCACAGGCGTGTCGACCTCGAGAATGAAGCCGAGCGACATCACCTTCACCCCGTAGCGCTCGAAGGGCTGGAGGCGGTCGCCGTGCACCAGCGGCTTCTCGTCGATACCGAACATCATCGGCATCGAAGGTCCGTAGATGTCGGCGTCGAGCAGTCCCACGCGATGGCCGAGTTGGGCGAGCCGGATCGCCAGGTTAGCCGCCACCGTCGATTTTCCCACCCCGCCCTTGCCGCTGGCGACCGCCACGACCTTGCGCACTCCCGGGATGAGGCTCGGATCCTGGGCCACCGCCTGCTGCCCCGGCGCCTCGGGCGTCTTGACCTCCAGGCCGACGCGAACGTGCGCGCCTGCGATCTCGTCGGACAAGATCTCGCGCACTTGGTTCTGCACCGCCTCGGCCGACGGCCGACTGTGCGTCGTGATCACCAGGTCGACAGCGATTTCGTCCCCTTCCGCCACCACCCGATCGACGAAGCCGAACGACACGATGTCCCTGCTCATTCCAGGAAACTGGACCTGTCGCAGTAGTTCCCAGACTCTGTTCTCGAGTTTAGTGGCCATGAGTCTGATTCTTCCTCTCGTCGAGTTCCTTCCAAGTGGCGCGACCCCGAGGCGGGGGCGCCGCACGATCCTACTGCGCCACCTCGGTGCGCGCCAGAGCCGCCACCTCCCGGCGTACCCGCTCCGCCAGCTCCCGGCGCTGGCGGATGCCGAACCCGTCGACCGGAATCGGCTCGCCGTAACGCACGTGGACGGTACGCGGCCTGATGGCGAAGCTGTGTTTGGCCTGAACCTCGAAGGTACCCTGGATGCCCACCGGTATGATCGGCAGCCCGCTCTTCAAAGCGAGCAGCATGCCGCCGCGCTGGAACGCCAGCAAACGCCCGTCGAGCGAGCGCGTACCCTCTGGGTAGATCAACGTCGAAGTGCCGGAGCGCAGGCGGTCGACAGCGGCGTCGAAGCTCTCCTTGGCCCGGCTGCGGTCCTGACGATCGATGCTGATGAATCCGCCGAGCCGGATCGCCCAGCCGAAGATGGGGATATGGAAGAGGCTGTGCTTGGCCAGCATCCGCACCTGCCCGGGAAGCGTGATGAAGAGAACCGGGATGTCGAACAGGCTCTGATGATTGGCCATATAGATGACGGGCTCGGCGCCGTCGAGGGGACTGGTGAAACTCCGACGCAGGCGCAGGCCACTGGTCAGGACGATGCCCCAACTCCACAGTCGAGCAAGGCGAAAGGTCGTATTGCCCGATCGGTCGATCAATCCGGCCAGACATGCCAGGCTGGCAAAGAGCAAAGTTCCGAAGACCAAATAGAGGTTGCCGACAACGGTCGCCAGCACGGTGCCGACGATGCCACCGCTGGTCACTGGGCTATCTGGCATTCGTTCGCTCATTGCTTGCTAGTGCCCTGTGCCGTAGGTTCGTTGCCCAGATCGTCGAGGTCTCAGCGTTCCTGGCAAGGTACGACGACGAAGAACTAGCGAGCCTACTTCGAGAAGGAGCTACCCCGCCAGGGGCGTTGGGAACCGGCGAGCTAGGTAGCAAACTTACCGCACGGGACACTAGAATTCCGCATTCATGGTTCGCTCGAGCTCTTCTTCGCCGTTTCTCACCGCACGGGCCGCACGGTCACGAGTCAGACCGCTCGAGGCGACCCGACTCACCTGCCGCTGCCCAGACATATCTCACGACCAAGGCCTCGCGATGGTCGCAACGCCGGCCTCAGCCCGGATGGCTGTCGGATGAATCTGGTCGAGCGCACGGCGCACAACCTGCGCCACGTCGGCGCGATGGCGATTCTGGGCTCCCAAGCTTTCGTCGCGATGTTCCAGCCCCGCTACGAGGTACGAGCCTGGTTGCGCGAGATGGAGCAAATCGGAGTGCGCTCGCTCTGGGTGGCCGGCATCACGACGATCTTCACCGGCATGGTCCTCGCTCTCCAGACCGCCTACAGCCTGCCGTCGTTGGGGGTCAAGTATTACATCGGGACGGTCGTCTCGAAGTCGCTGGTGCGCGAGCTCGGCCCGGTCTTGATAGCGCTCATCGTCGGCGGTCGTATCGGTGCGGGCATGACCGCCGAGCTCGGTACGATGCAAGTCACCGAGCAGATCGCGGCGCTGCGCTCGATGGCCACTGATCCGGTCAAGAAACTCGTCGTGCCCAAGCTCATCGCCAGCCTCGTGATGCTGCCGGTCTTGACGATCATCGGCGACCTCCTGGGCATCCTCGGGGGCCTGATCGTCGCCGTGTTTCAGCTCGATCTGACGGCCGGCTTCTTCATCAACGACGTGCTCGGCTCACTGACCCTGTCGGACATCTGTAGCGGCATCGGCAAGTCGTTCTTTTTCGCCTATTCCGTCACCATTATCGGCTGCTACAATGGTCTCACAGCTCGCGGAGGAGCCGATGGCGTCGGTCGTGCCACGACCAACACGGTCGTGATGGCTTCGATCTTCATCCTCATTTCCGACTTCGTTCTCACCAAGCTCTTCTACAACCTGTTCTAGTGGTCATTCCCAGCTCACCTCAGCCGATCTTTCGGATCCGCGACCTGTCCAAGAGCTACGGCCCCAAGCAGGTTCTCCGGCGGGTTTCGTTCGACATCCAGCAGGGAGAGAGCCTGGTGATCCTGGGCCGCTCCGGTTGTGGCAAGAGCGTCTTGCTGCGCCAACTCAACGGCCTCGAGAAGCCGGACGCCGGCTCGGTGTCCTTCGACGGCATCGAGATCTCGGCCTTGAGCGAACGCGAGCTCTTCCCGGTCCGGCGGCGCATCGCCATGCTCTTTCAGGGCAGCGCCCTCTTCGACTCTCTGAGCGTGGTTGAGAACGTGGGGTTCCCCCTCGCCGAGCACACCGATCTGAGCGCCGCCGAGGTGCGAGCCGAGGCCCGCGCCAAGCTCGAACTGGTCGGGCTAAAAGGCGTTGCCGACAAGATGCCCTCCGCCCTTTCGGGCGGCATGCGCAAGCGCGCCGCCCTGGCTCGGTCTCTGGCCATCGAGCCCGAGGTCATCCTCTTCGATGAGCCGACCACCGGACTCGACCCGGTGACCTCGGCGTCGATAGCGCAGCTCATCCGCACTACCCAACGCCAACTGAGCACTACCTCGGTGATCGTGACCCACGACCTGCCACTGGCGCGGGAAGTGGGTGATCGCGTGGGCTTCCTCTCCGACGGCGCCTTCCGCTTTCTCGGGAGCTGGGAGGAAGCCGAGGCGAGCGACGACCGCCAGCTCGCCGGCTTCCTCGCGGGCCGTTTCGAGGAGGCCGAAGTTGCGTGAACTGAAAGTCGGTCTCCTCCTGCTGGCAGCCCTGGCGGTACTCGTCATGGGCATCTTCCTCGTCGGCGAGAGCAACAACCTCTTCGCCCTCAAGAACCACTACTTCATCCATTTCGAGACTGTCGCCGGTCTGGCCGAGGGCAACCCCGTTCAGCTCAATGGCGTCAACGTCGGAAGCGTGTCGAGTATCGAGCTGCCGCGGGACGTCGACGAGCGTCTCCTGACGGTCAACGTCCGGGTCGACCGCCGGTTCGCCGACCGGGTGCGGACGGACTCCGAGGCCCGCATCAAGACCCTAGGCCTACTCGGCGACAAGTACATCCAGCTCTCCTCGGGCTCACCCGATGCCCCGGTGATCCCAGACGGTGGCGAGATCCATGCTGCCGCGGCGACGGACGTCGACCAGCTCATCGCTTCGGGGGAGAACGCGATCGACAATCTCGTCGCCGTCTCGGTCTCGCTGCGCAACATCCTCGTACGCATGGAGTCGGGAGAGGGCATCCTCGGCCAGCTGACAGCCGACAGCGAGACCGGAACCGTGGCCCGGGACAAGCTGCTCAACATCCTGACGGCGATCGAGCGTATGGCCCAGAAGGCAGAGCGTGGCGAGGGCTCGCTGGGCCGCCTGCTCAACGATGACACCCTGGTCGTGAGGTTGGAGCAATCGCTCGACCGTCTCGAGGCGAACCTCGACCTGCTCGAGACCGGCGACGGATTGCTCCCGGCGCTGCTGCGAGACCAGGAAGCCAAGGAACGCCTGAACGCCGCCATCGAGAACCTGAGCTCGGCCGGGAGCGAGATCTCGGCCCTCGCCCGCGATCTGCGAGAAGCCGACGGCTTGCTCCCGCGTGTCATCACCGACAAGGAGTACGGCGACCGGATCACTCGCGACCTTGAAGAGCTCCTCGACAACCTCGGCAAGATCTCTGAACGGATCGAGTCCGGAGACGGCACCGCCGCCCAGCTCATCAACGACCCCGAGCTCTACCAGGCTCTGCAGGACATCGTCGTCGGCATCGACGAGTCGCGAATGCTGCGTTGGTTGATCCGCAACCGACAGAAGAAGGGGATCAACAAGCGCTACCAGGAGGCCCAGCAGGCTGAAGAGCCGCTGACCAGGGACCCCGAGCCCGAGCCCTGAAACAGCCCATGAGCTCCCATGTACTAGTTACCGGCGGAGCCGGCTTCATCGGCTCCCACCTGACCCACCGTCTGCTGGCACGCGGCGACTCGGTCACTGTCCTCGACGAATTCAACGATTACTACGACCCCGAGCTCAAACGTGCCAACGTCGCGCCCTTCACGGGCCAAGACGAATACCATCTGATCGAGGGCGACATTCGTGATGCCGAGCTCGTCGACGGTCTCTTCCGCGAGTCTCGCTTCGATCGCGTGGTGCACCTGGCAGCGCGAGCCGGGGTGAGGCCGAGTCTGGCCGAGCCCATCCTCTACGAGGAAGTCAATTGTATCGGCACTCTCCACCTGCTCCAGGCGGCGCGCCACCACGGCCCGGAGGTCTTCATCTTCGGCTCTTCGTCCTCGGTCTACGGCATCAACACCAAAGTCCCCTTCGCCGAGGATGACGAGGTCAACCAGCCGATCAGCCCCTACGCCACCACCAAGCGCGCCGGCGAGCTGCTGTGC
>JAPUJD010000106.1 GCA_027296385.1 Acidobacteriota bacterium
GAGATCGGCCTGGACATCTTGCCCGACCTGAGCGAAGCCGACCTCAAGGACATCGGCATCCCGCTCGGGGACCGCAAACGATTGCTAAAGGCGGCGGCGCAGGTGGTGCCGCCGGAAGCCTCGTCGGATACCGGGGCGCCCCCGGTCGTCGCGCCGGAGGCGGAGCGCCGGCAACTCACCGTCATGTTCTGCGATCTGGCCGGCTCCACCGCGCTGTCGGAGCGTCTCGACCCGGAGGAGCTGCGCCAAGTCTTGCAGGCCTATCAAAGGACCTGCGCCGACGTGGTCGCCCGCTACGAGGGACACATCGCCAAGTACATCGGCGATGGCCTGATGGTCTACTTCGGCTATCCCCATGCCCACGAGGACGACGCGGCACGGGCGGTACGCGCCGGCTTGGAGCTGGTGACCGAGGTGGCCCGCCTGAACGACCGCCGGTCGGTCGGCCCGCCGGTCGATCTGCAGGTGCACCTGGGCATTCACACCGGCCTGGTCGTCGCCGGGGAAATGGGTGCCGGGGAGACCCGCGAGGCACTGGCGATCGTCGGCGACACGCCGAACTTGGCCGCCCGCCTCGAAGGGCTTGCCGAGCCCGGGACCATCCTGATCAGCGAGAGTACGCTGGCACTCGTGGAGGGCCTCTTCGTCTGCGATGACTTGGGGGCGCGGACCCTGAAAGGCTTCGCCGAGCCCATCGGCGTCTATCGGGTGCGGGGCGAAACAGCGGCGCGCAGCCGCTTCGAGGCGGTGTCCAGCCGGGGGCTGTCGCCATTGGTCGGGCGCGAGCAGGAGGTGGCACTTCTGCTCGACCGTTGGGATCAGGCCAAGGGCGGCGAGGGTCAAGTCACCCTGCTTTCGGGCGAGGCCGGCATCGGGAAGTCGCGCATCACCAAAGTAATCCATGAGCACGCCGAACAAAGCGGCCACGTCCGGATCCGCTATCAATGCTCCCCCTACCACGTCAATTCGGCGCTTCACCCCGTCATCGACCATATCGAGCGCGCGGCTGGGTTCGTCCGCGACGACCCCCCCGTTGCAAAGCTGGACAAGTTGGAAGCGCTGTTGCGTCGCTCCACAGAGGATCTCGCGGCGGCCATGCCGCTATTCGCCGCCTTGCTGTCGATTCCGGCCGGCGAGCGCTACCCGGCGCCAGACCTGAGCCCGGAACAGCTCAAGGACCGGACCTTCGCTGCGCTGCTCGATCAGATGGACAGGCTGGCCGCCCAAACGCCTCTGCTCATCGTGTTCGAGGACGTGCACTGGATCGACCCCACCAGCCAGGAGCTGCTCGATCGGATGGTGGAGCGAGTGGACTCGCTGCGAGTGCTTATCGTGATCACGTTCCGGCCGGTTTACGCGGCACCCTGGGGCGCCCATCCGCACGTGACGTCGCTCGCGTTGAACCGTATCGGGCGCCAGGCGAGCCACGCCATGGTGAGCGCGCTCACGAGCAACAAGGTGCTGCCCGAAGAGGTGCTCGAGCAGATCCTGGCCAAGACCGACGGCGTGCCCTTGTTTGTCGAAGAACTGACCAAGACCGTGTTGGAGACCGGTCTCCTGGAGGAGCAGGCCGACCGTTATGTGCTGAGGGGACCGCTGCCATCCTTGGCAATTCCGGCGACGCTGCACGATTCCTTGATGGCTCGGCTCGATCGTTTGTCGCCCATCAAGGAAATCGCCCAGACAGCCGCGGTCATCGGCCGGGAGTTCTCGCACGAGCTTTTGGTCGCCGTTTGTGATACCGGTGAAGAACAACTGGCGGACGCGCTCGATCAGTTGCTCGACGCGGAGCTGGTCTTTCGCCGCGGCACCCCGCCGAAAGCGAGCTACATCTTTAAGCACGCCCTGGTCCAGGACGCGGCTTACGAGTCGCTCCTGAGAAGCCGCCGCCAAGAGCTGCACGAGACTGTGGCCCGGGTGCTGGAAGAGCAGTTTTCCGATATCCGGGAGACCCAGCCGGAGCTGCTGGCGCACCACTTCACCGAGGCCGGCTTGACCGAAAAGGCGCTCGCGTACTGGCTCGAGGCCGGCCGGCAGAGCGTGGCGCGCTGCGCACACGTCGAAGCGATCAGTCACCTCGAGAAGGGCTTGGCTCTGCTGGACGCATTGCCGAAAGATCTAGAGCGGACGAGAATCGAAATCGACTATCGGCTGGCGCTGGGCGCTCCGATAGGTGCAAGCATGGGAATTGTGTCTTGTGAGTTCGAGGAAAACTATCTCAGCATCCGCGATCTCTGTGACCGTATAGGTGAGACCCAACAATTGTTCCCGGCGCTCTGGAACTTGTGGATGAACGCCATGATGCGTGGGGAAATGCGTCGGTCCTGCCGCCTGGCGGATCAGGTACTGGAACTGGGGGAAAGGCGTAACGACACCGGCCACCAAATCGAGGCGCATCACGCTCAATGGACCAGCCACTTCCTCATCGGCGAGCCGGTGGCCGCGCTCGAGCACTGCAGGCACAGTGACACCCTGTATCAGGCCGACGAGCACCACGAGTTGACCTATACCTATGGCGGGCACGATCCGGGCGTCTGTGC
>JAPUJD010000107.1 GCA_027296385.1 Acidobacteriota bacterium
TGCTTCAAAGGTGAGACTTCGCTCCCGGACGGCCAGCCTCGGGGGCTTCCTCACGCGAAACAGGTTTTGGCGAAGGGACAGGTGTCGAAGTTGGTCTGAGACGATCGAATCCAGGGCACGACGCTCGACCAGGAACTCAGCCGCTTGCTGAATCGCACCGGTGTGATGAACCCCTCCGGCTTGACGGCCAGGACGGAGCAATCGACTCGAGCCAATGCGTCCTCGGCAGTGTCCCCGATCAGCAATCCGGCTAGCCCGCTCCTCCAGACCGTTCCCATCACGAGCACATCGACCTCCTCGCGGAGAGCGGCGATGACGTCTACGGCTGCTGCCCCTTCTAGGCGGACATCGTGGCGCAAGCGGGTCAAGTCGCACCTCGCCAGAAGCTCATCCAGCCGATGACGGTGACGGCCTAGAGCGTTCTTCGGCCACCTCGCTGAGTTGTTGGAGGTCCAATGACCCAAACAGTAAGCGATTCGAAGCTCACTGCCGTCGGATTCCGCTACTGACGCCGAAAGCTCCAGTACCCGCAAGCTCTCTTGCTGCTGGCCGCTCCGATGCCTTTTGGGCCCGGGTCAAGACCAACCTGCAGGTCGGCAAGATCTGCCTACTATTCGTCGCCGACGTCGAGGGCGAGAGCAAGTCGGTTCACGGGCTCCTCACCGGATGAAGAACGGGCTCGACCAGGCCGCGCCGCCGTCCGTCTGGAGGACTCGCAGGTAGACGTACTCGCCTGGGCGCAGTGCCTCAAGACTTCGGCTCGCGCGGCAAACCCGGCTGTCCTCGCACGGGATGGCCTCGGAGATCTGGCCGGAGCGGATGATCTCGATACTTTGCAAGAGCTCCGGCGCAACCGCCAGCACGTCCAGCTCGTTGACCATCCCTTCGGGCTGCAGGGTGCAGCGTCCATCCGCCCCCACCTCCAGCTCGCTGCCCATCGGTCGGCCGCAGAGCGCGGCGCGCAACACAATGCGGGGCCCGTTGGTCGCATACACGCGGCGCGCCTTCATCGCTTCGAGCACCCCTCCGCGGGTCAGCTCCTCGCTCAAGATCGCCGCCAGTCCGCCGTTTACTCCGGCGAGGTGGGCGAGTCCCGGATGGCCGTCGTGGCCGTCGCCGCTGCCGATCAAACCGAGCTGGAAGCCGCGATCCAGGATGTCGCGCACGAAGTTACCCGGCACCGGCGAGTAGATGAGACGCGGGGAGTCGAGCGCTTCACTACTGCCGTGAACCGAGCTGATCTCAGTGACCGGCTCGAAGGTGGGATCGGGCGGGATCTCCCAGTTGGTGGCGATCGGGCCGCCGGCGGAGTGGTGGGCGAAGGTGAGGGCAGAGCGGCCCTCGAGCGCTGCCCACAGCTCCAGCGGCGAGTCGAACTCTGGGTCGGTGGAGTCGAAGATCTCGCCGCGGTCGTCGAAGTAGAGCACGTGACGGTGACCGTGGATCCAGCTCGTCCACTCGTAGCCGAGGAGCGTGACGAAGCGGCCTGGCTTGTGCACCCGGGCCGTCTCGTCGACGATCTGCTGCCAGAGATGCGGATGCAGGGCGAGCGGCTCCATCCCCCAGTGGTCGTGGTCGGTCAGGGCCACGACGTCGAGCGCCGCTACGTCGCGGGCGTAGGTGAAGTAGTCGGCGGGGCTGCCGGTACCGTCGGTGAGCCCTGAGTGTCCATGCAGATCCGCCCACAGGATGCGGCGGCCGTCCGCGGTCGCGACCAGCGGATTGCTCTGTCCCCAAAGGCCGTCGGGCCCACTCGCCGCTACAGCAAAGATGCCTTCCCCGACGACCGAGAGCTCGCAGGTCGCGCGGCCACCCGCTGTCGGGTCGAGCCGGACCGCGGTCGGTCCCTCGAGTCCGGCGCCCAGCCCGGAGAGCTCGATCTCAGCGTCGATCTCGGTGCCCGTGTTTCCCACTGCGTCCAGGGCGGCGAGCGTGAGCCGCACGGTGTCGCCGGGCCGGGCGGTGGAGGGC
Source organism: Acidobacteriota bacterium (assembly GCA_027296385.1). Taxonomy (GTDB): domain Bacteria; phylum Acidobacteriota; class Thermoanaerobaculia; order Multivoradales; family JAHEKO01; genus CALZKB01. Next base: position 1,972 of record JAPUJD010000107.1, read on the forward strand.
AGTGTCAACTGCAGGCGGGCCGCCGGTCCGGCCTCAATCCGGATCGCGAGCAGCGAGTCGACCAGGCCGCGCACCCCGTCGCCGTCGCCGTCGACGCCGATCCAGAAGCGACCGGTTTCGGCGTAGCGGTCGCCGACCGCCCCCGCTGGCCCCGCTCCGTAGACCATCCTTACGCGCTCGCCCTCGCGCAGCGCCCGGCCCCGGACCTCGATGCCCAAGAGCGTGTGGTCCAGCGTCGCGGGCTCCAGCACGACGCCCTCCGCCTCGGTGGACACTTCCGTGAACCCGGGTCGCTCCAGATCCAGCACCTGGGGAGTGCTCCAGCTCCAGAAGGGCGGTGCCTGGAGGAAGATCCAGCCGCCTTCGGCGACTCCCAGTGGCCCCGCTTCGTAGGTCAGCGTCCAGCGTCCGGGCCGGCCGGCCGCCGGCGGGCCGTCGGCTCCGAGCGCACCGCCCTCGATCCAGGCGCTGCCGCCGCCGTCTGAAGCGTGGCGCTCCGCGGCGGCCTCCTCTCTCAGCGTCTCCACGACGTCCCAACGCGCGGTCGGAGACTCGGAGTCCGGCCGCCGGTCGCAGCCGACGACGAGCAGGAGTCCGAGGCCGGCGAGCCGGATCGTCCTAGTTCGAGGCACGGGATCATTGTAGAATGCGCCGAGACGCCGATCCTCAGGCGCTGCTCGAGTCGGCCAGGTACGTCGACGAATCCCAGTCCCCGCTCCGTCAGGCTGTGCCTCCTCAATACTCGTCCACCGATTGGGTCGGGGACGCAACAGCCATTCGCGCCAGCGGTAAGAACCCGCACTTCGACCGACGGCGCTTGTTGCACTTCAACGTCAGCTTCGGCCCATCCGGCACTGGATCAAGCGGCGGAGGGAGCGGACCGGGAGGAGGAGGCGGGAATGGCTAGAAGACTACGACGGGAGCAGCGCTACCGAGTGCCTGTCCTTGTGCCGCACTTGACCGCGGACAGATTGGGCGTCATCGAGCTCAAGAACTACGGGCGGAACCTCCTGATGGGCCCGCCGGGAATGCAGCAGATGGAGTGGCTTCGAGCTGCCTCGGATCACCTGATGGACGGCCTGAGGCTTGAACCGATTTCGATGAATGTCCTTCTGCAGCTCTGCGACGCGATCATCCGCCGTGGTCAGGTAGCCACGATCCCGCGGGTTCTGGGCCTGATCGAGGAGCGCAGGCTACGCGAGGCAACCCACCGTGCGCTGCAGAATCGGCTGCTCGACTTGACGATGTCTGGAGGGCAATTCGATTGCGAGCATGGTCATGATCTGAGCGAGCTGTTCCAGCGATCGATCATCTTCAACTTGAAGGGCGCTAGCGAGGCGATTCGTCGGTTGATCTGCTACGACCACTACGTCTATCTCACTCACAGCCGGCCCCAGCTCACG
>JAPUJD010000108.1 GCA_027296385.1 Acidobacteriota bacterium
CAGAAAATCCAGCGGCCGCCGGGTAGTCGCTACCTGACCGCGGTAGACGTCGATCGTGTAGCTCATCGACTGGAAGGTGTAGAAACTGATGCCGAGCGGCAGGGTGATCTCGAGGCCCGGCTCCCAGACCAACCCTTCGAGCCCGAGGCTGGCCATGAGCCGGGCGAAGTTGTCGATCCCGAAGTTGAAGTACTTGAAGAAGCCGAGCACCCCCAGGTTACCGAGAAGCGAGAGCGCCAGGGCGCCGCGCTGGCTCGCCGAGCGTGGCTCACCGGCAACGAGCTGGGCTTCGCCGCCGGCTCGACGTGCCGCGCGGGTCATCCACAGGCCGCAGAAGAAGTCGAGCAGCGACGACCCCAGCATGACGCCGAGCAGCCAGGTCTCGCCCCAGAAATAGAAGAGCGCGCTGGCCAGCAGCAAGAAGCCGTTGCGGGCGACCCGCGGCGTCAGCAGATAGAGGGCGAGGAAGAGAGGCAGGAAGAGGAACAGGAAGACGACCGAGCTGAAAACCATGGTCGTGCTGTTCGGCTCGCTAGTGTCCCGTGCGGTGAGTTCGTCGCCCCTGCCGCATCGGACACTAGCCGAGGAGACTCAAAGCCTGCCCGACTACGTTCTCGACCGTGAAGCCGTATTCGCGGGCGAGGTCCTCGTACGGTGAGGAAGCACCGTAACCGTTGATGCCGAGGATCTTGCCGTGATCGCCGACGTAGCGCTCCCAGCCCAGCGGCGAGCCGGCCTCGATGGCGAGGCGCAGCTTCACGGAGGAAGGAAGGACGCTTTCTCGGTAGTCGGCGCCCTGGGCGTCGAAGAGCTCCCACGACGGCATGCTGACGACCCGGCTGGCGATGCTCTGGACGGCCAGGACGCGGGCCGCGTCGAGCGCCAGAGCGACCTCGGAGCCGCTGGCGATGATTATGAGGTCCGCTTCACTCCCCTCGCTCTCGGTCAGCACGTAGGCGCCGTTGGCGACCCCGCCGCGGGCGCTCGTCGCCGGCAGGATAGGCAGCTTCTGGCGGGTGAGGATGAGAGCGGTCGGGCCGGTGGTGTTTTCGAGCGCCGCACGCCAGGCGCCAGCGGTCTCGTTGGCATCGGCCGGCCGCACCACGGTGAGATTCGGGATCGAGCGCAGGGAGAGCAGTTGGCTGATCGGTTGGTGGGTCGGACCATCCTCGCCGAGGAAGATCGAGTCGTGGGTGAAGACGTACGTAACCGGCAGACCCATCAACGCCGCGAGACGGATCGAGGGTCGCATGTAGTCGGAGAAGATGAGGAAGGTGCCGCCGTAGGGGCGCAGCAGGCCGGAGAGGGCTATGCCGTTGAGGGCCGCCGCCATGGCGTGCTCGCGCACGCCGAAGAAGAAGTTGCGCCCACCATGCGCCCGTGAGGTGAAGACGGGGGCGTCGGCGATGTAGGTGAGGTTGGAGCCGGTGAGATCGGCCGAGCCGCCGGTCAGCTCGGGGAGGCTGCCGGCGATGGCGTTGAGCACGGCGCCGGAGGCTTTGCGCGTGGCGACGGAGCCTGACGCGGGATCGAAAACCGGCAACTGTTCTTCCCAGCCCGCCGGCAGTGCCCGCGTCTGGCGCCGTTCGAGCTCGGCCGCCGCGTCGGCATGAGAGGTCCCATACTCGCGGCGCAGGGCTTGCCACATGGAGTGCTCGACCCGGCCGCGCTCGGCGTGATCGAGGAAGGGCTGGCGCGCCTCGTCCGGCACGAGGAAAGTGGGCTCGGCTGGCCAACCGAGGTTGGCCTTGGCGGCCAAGACCTCGTCGGCGCCGAGCGGTGCGCCGTGGGCGGAAGCCGAGTCCTGCTTGCCGGGGCTACCGAAACCGATGTGAGTGCGCACGATCACCAGGGAGGGGCGCTCGCTCTCGGCCAGCGCCGTCCGGATGGCGCCGTCGGTGGCTTCGAGATCGTTGACGTCGTCGACCTCGAGCACCCGCCAGCCGTAGGCCTCGTAGCGCCGCCCGACGTCTTCGGTGAAGGCCAGGTCGGTCGAGCCGTCGATGGAGATCTGGTTGGCGTCGTAGAAGACCTTGAGCTCGTTCAAACCGAGGTGGCCGGCCAGGGAGCTGGCCTCGGAGGAGACGCCCTCCATCAGGTCGCCGTCGCTGATGATGGTTAGGATGCGATGGCTGAAGAGCTCGAAACCATCGCGGTTGAACTCGGCCGCCAGCTGGCGTTTGGCGATGGCCATGCCGACGGCGTTGCTCAGCCCCTGCCCCAGCGGGCCGGTGGTGGTCTCGACGCCGGGGGTGTGGCCGTACTCGGGATGGCCCGGAGTCTTGGAGCCGAACTGCCGGAACTTCTCGAGCTCGGCGAGCGGCAGGTCGTAGCCAGCGAGGTGCAGCAAGGAATACAAGAGGGCCGAGGCGTGGCCGCAGGAGAGCACGAAGCGATCGCGATCGGGCCACTTCGGGGCCGCTGGGTCGTGGCGTAAGTGTTTTGTCCACAGCAGATACGCTAACGGGGCCTGCCCCATGGGGGCGCCGGGATGACCGGAGTTGGCCTTTTCGACCATGTCGACGGCCAGGAACCGGATGGTGTTGATCGCCAGTTGGTCGAGGTCCGTTGGGGCCTGACTCATCGGTGGTTGCTCCGCTGTTGCTTGCTGCTGTGGGTGGGGTTGGAACGCCGGCCGAGAATAGCAGACCGTGCTGAGCCGAACTACTTTGACTCCGTCCTTGCTGGGTACGTACAATGGCGCCCTTCTGACCGATCACGGAGAGGTGCCGGAGTGGTCGAACGGGGCCGCCTGCTAAGCGGTTGTCCGGGGAAACCTGGACCGAGGGTTCGAATCCCTCCCTCTCCGCCATATATCCCCAGTACATCGAAGGCTGCAGCCGCCATTGTGGTGAATGCTTTCTGAATGCGCGCAGGGAGGGATTCGAGCCCTCCGGCGATGAGCGCTTGCGCGAAGAGCCAGAAAACACAGCGTCTTCGCTTTGCGAAGCAAAGCGAATCCCTCCCTCTCCGCCAGCGCACATCACAACTGGCGACTCGCGACTTGCGGTGGCATCGTCTCTGCTGTCGGCCCGGTGGTTGTCGAAAGCCTCGGAGTGGCACTCTATCGGGTGGCACGGGCAGTGTTTGGACATTTGTAGGAGAATGTGGCGCC
>JAPUJD010000109.1 GCA_027296385.1 Acidobacteriota bacterium
GCGAAAGTGGCGGAATTGGTAGACGCGCAAGATTCAGGATCTTGTGACCGATTAGGTCGTGGGGGTTCGAGTCCCCCCTTTCGCACCAACCTCTCTAGGCCAAGATGGACGTCTCGCCGCTGACCCTGAACCGGATCTCGGTTTACCTTCGTTGCTTGCGCCGCCTTCACGAGGACGGCGTCTCGAGGATTTCATCTCAGCAGCTGGCTAACAAGTTCCACCTCTCGGCCACCCAGATCCGCAAGGATCTCACACAGCTCGGTGGTTCCGGCATCCGCGGCGTCGGCTACGAGGTCCAACCTCTGATCCGGCGCCTGACCGGGGCCCTGGGACTCGACCAGAAGCACTCGCTGGCAGTGGTCGGAATGGGCGCCATGGGGAGCGCCTTCACACGACACATCGGTTTCAACCACGGATCGTTCCAGGTCGCTGCCGGTTTCGACCACGACGCGGCCAAGATCGGCCAGAAGGTCGGCGACATCGTCGTCAAACCGACGTCGGCTATCGGCGTAGTCATTCCTCAGCTCGACATCAAAATCGGCATCATCGCCGTACCTCGGGAAGCGGCGCAGGATCTGGCTGACCGCCTAGTCGCGGCCGGGACCCGGTCGATCCTCAACTTTGCTCCGGTCCGGCTCGAGAACTCCAACGGTGTCCACATCCGGAATGTCGATGTCAGGATCTACCTCGAAGAGTTGGTCTTCTACCTCGGCGCCGACGAGCGGTAGAAGCCGAGCGCACTCTCGCCGTAGCTCCTGAGATCGAAGAGTCGGGCTCTCCCCGCCCGCTCCGGTAACTGACGACTCGCTTGGTGCTCCACCACGGCGAAGGCCTCCCCGCCGGCTAGGAGACGCGGCAGGCCGGCGATGAGGTCCCCATATTCCTCGAAGTCGTAGGGCGGGTCGGCGAAGATGCGATCGAAGCCCCCATCAACTAGCCGGTCGAGCTGGCCCGGAAGATCGAGACGCCGGCAGATGATCCCCTCCAAGGCAAGGCTGCGGTAGCTGGACCGCAACTGGCGCACGACCACGGCAGCGGAGTCGACCTGGATCACGCTCGCTGCTCCCCGGCTCAGGGCCTCCAGTCCGACGGCTCCCGAGCCCGCAAAGAGATCGAGGAACCGAGCGCCTGCGAGACTCGGGCCGAGGATGTCGAACAGCGCCTCCCGCACCCGACCCTCGGTCGGCCGGATGCCGGGTGGCACGGCGAGCACGCGCCCGCGCAGGGCTCCGGCTCGCAAGCGTACCCCGCGCGATCTCACCACGGAGGATCTTCGACTGCCAGGAAGAGCTGCGGCAGATCCTTGATGGCTACGTAAAGAGCCATCGGTTGCTCGAAGCCTAGAAGCTCGACGCCGGTGCCGTCGCTGGTGAAGCTGTTGACGCGATAGCGAAATCCGTTTCGATGCAGTAGCACGTCACCAACCTTGGGCCGGTACTGCGCACTCAGGCCGGCGAGCTGGATCTTCGACCGCGCTAGAGCGACCAGCTCCCGCGCGATGCGCACTACCCGGCTCAGGGCCAGGCTGAGACTGTCGAGGCCACCGAAGGACACCGTCCCCGCCGGGCCCTCAGGGACATCGAGAGTCAGCCGGCAACGCTCGATCCACAGGCCCTCGACCGACTGCGGCGGCGCCAAACCATCGCTCAAGGTCTCTTGTCGAAGCCGGCGCACGTAGGCTTCGACACTGTCGGGGTCGAGCTCGGAGAGCTCCATCTGCTCACTGCCGAGCTCGCCCTCCCACACACGCAGCGTCCCGTTGCCGAAGAGCGTCAGATCGCTGCGTACGTTCCCAGTCACACAATCCAGGCGCAGAACCTCCAACGATCGTGGATCCTGGAACTGGCCGAACGACGCCGCCGCAAAGAGTGGAGAGCCGACGGCCAGTAGGAACAGAACTCGGTTCATTCGGAGCTTGCCTCCAGGGCGGCACAAGCGTACTCCAGCTCGCCCGCCGCCGAGATTCGGCCGTCGATCCGAGCGCGCAGGGTAGCCTCCAGGACACGGCCGATGCGGGGTCCGGCCTCATACCCGGCCATCAACAGATGACGCCCTCCGATGCCGAGCCGTGTCGGCAGCACCCGACTCCGAAACACCTCCAGCGCACGCGTCGCTGCACCGTCCGGCGCGAGCTCGAGCAGCGCCAACTCCTCGACGTCGAAGCCCGAGAAGGCATCCCCTATCTCCGAAGGCAACAGCACGCTCGCAATCTCGAGCCGCTCCGTTAGCCGCCGCCGGCGCTCTGAGAACGACTCCCAGGCCCGCACCTCCTTGCCCATCGGCGCCCAGCGCACAGCGAGCGCTCGCGCCACCCCGGCCTCGTCTCCTGCCAGAAGCCGCATGAGCAACCGAGCACGATCGAGACCCTGCCAACGGCTGGCACCTGCGGCCAGTTCGGCGACCCAACGCCGCAGGTTCGCGTCGAGGGTGATCCTGCCATCGAGAGCCGCTAGCAGACCCAGCTCCCGGCCAAGCTCCAGTCCTCGTCGCAAGGGAGCCCTGCCGGCGTCCACGATGGCGCCGAAGGCCCGGCGCCAGGCGGTGCGCCAGCGAACGCGCGAGAGGCGGTCGAGGACACCCCCGGCCAGAGCTGCTCGGGCTTGGGTGGCGGTCGCCGGCTCGACCTCGAAGCCAAGGCGGACCGCGAGCTCGATCGCGCGCAGGACGCGAGTCGGATCGTCAAGGAACGACTCACCGTGCAGTACTCGAACTCGCCCGGCCTCGAGGTCGCAGTGGCCGTCGTGGGGATCGATCACCTCTCCCCACCGCTCCCCGAGCTCGACTGCCATCGCGTTGATGGTGAAGTCGCGCCGAGCGAGATCGTCGGCGAGCGAGCCGGGCGACACCACCGGCAGGGCGGCCGGGGACTCATAGCTCTCGCGGCGGGCGGCCACGACGTCGAGCCGCCGATCGCCGGCCAGCTCGACGCGGAAGGTCCGGAAGCGACTCTCGGCTACGACCACTCCACCCAAAGCGGCAGCCAAGGCGTCGACACAACCGCCAACCTCCCCGGCCACGACCAGATCCAGGTCGCAGGTCGGGCGCCCGAGCAGGACGTCGCGCACGGCGCCGCCGACGAGCAGGACCCGAGCCGGCTGGCGCTGCGCCACGGCTCCGATGGTGACGAGATCACGCATGACCTCAGGGGGCAGCGTTGCGCGGGCTCGCTGGCGGAAAGTCTCGCTCAATGCCACTAGTGTCCGATGCGGTAGGTTCGTTGCCCGGATCGCCGCTGCCGTCAGTTCTCGCCGCCGAGGCCCAGGCGTCGGACCCGGCCCCGGCCGACGAGCGCCTCGATCGACTCGACCAGCTCTCGCTTGTAGCGCACTCTGAACCTGTCCGGTGGCGCGATCCGCACTACCTTGCCGTTGACCGCCACTCGGAAGCGCACCGGAATGTCGCCGGCGTGTTCGATCAGAAGCTCGCGCAAGGCAACGAGCGAGCCGCTCGACATGTCGCCGTCGAGCTCGACCTCGAGTTCGGTGATCAGTTCTTCTTTCGCCCGGTCGAGCGGGATCAGCTCGTCGACGGTCATCTCGAGCCCCGAGCCCCGGTCACGCGCGACGCCCTTGACCAGGACCATCGCATCCTCCTCCAGCAAAGATCCAAAGGTCTCGAACTGATCGGCGAACACCGCGACCGGAAGTGAGCCCTCGAGGTCCTCGAGCAGGAAGCGGCCCATGATCCTGCCGGCGTTTCGGCCGCTCTTGATCTTGGTCTGCCGCAAGCCTGAGACCACGCCGGCCACCGTGACCTTGCGATCTCCATCTCCCTCGAGCTGGCTGATCGTCTTGCAGGAGAGCGCCGCGAGCTGCTCCCGGTACTCGCTCAGGGGATTGCCGGTGAGGTAGAGCCCGAGGGCCTCCTTCTCGAAGCGAAGCCGTTCGCGCTCGGGCCACGGCTCGAGCGTGACATCCGGCTCGGGCTGCGGGATCTCGTCGCCACCGAAGAGCGTGCCCTGCCCTTGGGCGATCTCGCGCTGGCGATGCTGGGCATGAGCGAGCACCTCGTCCAGGACGTGAATCAGGGCTCTTCGCGGGGCACCGAATCCGTCGAAGGCGCCAGCCTTGATCAGGGAATCGAAAACCTTGGAGTTGAGGGCTTGGAAGTCGATGCTGGTGGCGAAGTGGGTCAAGCTGGTGAAGCATCCAATCTGGTGCCGGGTCTCGAGGATGGCCTCGACGGCCGCCTCCCCCACGCCCTTGACGCCGCCGAGGCCGAAGCGGATGGCCTCACCGACGGAGCTGAACGACCAGCTGCTCTCGTTGACATCCGGCGGCAACACCGGGATGCCCATTTCGCGGCACTCGCGAATGTACTTGGCAACGTTGTCCTTGCTCGACATCTCGGAGGTCAGCATCGCCGCCATGAAGGTGACTGGATGATGAGCCTTCAAATAGGCGGTCTTGTAGGCCAGCATCGCGTAGGCGACGCTGTGGCTCTTGTTGAACCCGTAGCCGGCGAAGGGCGCGATGTAGTCCCAGAGGCGCAACGCGATCCTGCGCTGGACACCGTTGCCGACAGCGCCGTCGATGAACTTGCTCTTCTGCTCTTTCATCACGGAGGCGATCTTCTTGCCCATCGCCTTGCGCAGCAGATCGCCCTCGGCCATCGAAAACCCGGCGACCTCCTGGGCGATCCGCATCACCTGCTCCTGGTAGACGATGATGCCGTAGGTCTCTTCGAGGATCGGCTCGAGCTGCGGAACCAGGTAGCTCGTCTTTTTCTTGCCCTGCTTGCGCTCCACGAACTGCTTCACGGTGCCGCCTTCGAGAGCGCCGGGCCGGTAAAGCGCGTTGAGGGCAGCCAGGTCCTCGAAACGCGAGGGCTGGACCTGACGCAGCAGCTCTCGCATACCGCTCGATTCGAACTGGAAGACGCCGCTCGAGCGCGCCTCACAGAAAAGCCTGAAGGTCTCGGCGTCGTCGAGTGGCAACTCGTCGAGATCGAGCTCGATTCCCTCGTGCGCGAGCATCTTCACGGTGTCGTCGATCACCGTCAGGGTACGCAGGCCGAGGAAGTCCATCTTGAGCAGACCGAGGTCCTCGATCACGTCCTTGTCCCATTGGGTGACGATTTCTCCCTTGTTCGTCTTGTAGAGCGGGGCGAACTCGTCGATCCGCCGCGGCGCGATCACGACGCCGGCGGCGTGCAGCGATGCGTGCCGGGTCAAGCCCTCGAGCCGGGTCCCGATCTCTAGCACCTCCGAGATCTCGGCGTCGTCGGCCGCCTCCTGACGCAGTGCCGGTACTGCGTCGAGAGCCTCGGACAGGGACTTCGTCATGTCCGGGACCAACTTGGCGATGCGATCGACCTTGCCGTAGGGCAGACCCATCACCCGCCCAACGTCGCGGATAACCGCCTTGGCTCCGAGTGTGCCGAAGGTGATGATCTGCGCCACCCGGTCGCGACCGTACTTGTCGCTGACGTATTGGATGATCTCGCTCCGGCGGCGCATGCAGAAGTCGATGTCGATATCGGGCAGCGAGATACGCCCGGGGTTGAGAAAGCGCTCGAACAAGAGGCCGTACTGAAGGGGGTCGATGTCGGTGATGCGTAAGGAATAGGCGACCAGGGAGCCCGCCGCCGAGCCGCGCCCCGGGCCGACCGGTACCTGGTTCTCGCGGGCGTAGCGGACAAAATCCCAGACGATCAGGAAGTAGCCGGCAAAACCCATGTCGCGGATGACGGCCAACTCCGAGGCCAGACGCTCGCGGTACACCTGCTCGCCGGATTCCTGCAGCATGGAGGACCCGCGCCGGCGCAGCTCGAGTAGTCGGCCCTCCAGCCCCTCGTCGGTCACCTGCGTCAGGTAGGAATCCAGGGTCTGGCCAGAGGGCACCGGGAAGTCGGGCAAGTGGAACGAGCCCATGTCGATCTCGAGGGCGCAGCGCTCGGCGATGGCGACGGTGTTCTCGATTGCCTGCGCATCGTTCGGGAACACGCGGTACATCTCGTCGGCGCTCTTGAGGTAGAACTGATCGGAGGCGTAGCGCAGGCGATCGGGGTCGTCGACGTTGCGCTGGGTCCCGATGCAAAGCAAGATGTCGTGGGCTCTCGAGTCATCCTGCTCCAGATAGTGGCAGTCGTTGGTGACGACCAGGCGAACGCCATTGCGCTTGGCCAGCGAGCGCAGCACTTCGTTGGCCTGGCGCTGCTCCGGGATCCCGTGGTCCTGCAGCTCGAGGAAGTAGTTGTCCTGGCCGAAGATGTCGAGGTAGTCGCGCACGACCTGCTCGGCATCGTCGATCTTGCCGGCGGTGATGCGCTCGTTGACCTCGCCCTTGAGACAGGCCGACAAGCAGATCAGGCCCTCGCTGTGCCGCCGTAGCAACTCATGGTCGATTCGCGGCTTGTAGTAGAAGCCTTCGAGGTACGAAGCCGAGGTCAGCTTGATCAGGTTGCGCATCCCGGTCTCGTTCTGTACCAACAGCACGAGATGGTTGTTGCTGCGTCGGGTCGAATCGCGATCCAGGCGGCTGCCCTGCGCGACGTAGGCCTCGATGCCGAGGATCGGCTTGACCCCGATCTTGCGCGCCTTCTTGTAGAACTCGATCGCCCCGAACATGTTGCCATGATCGGTCAAGGCGACGGCCGGCATGCCGCCGGCCTTGGCTCGCTCGAGCACGTCGTCGAGGCGGTTGGCCCCGTCTAGAAGGCTGTATTGGCTGTGCAGGTGAAGATGAGCGAAGTCGGACATCGAGCCTTGCCTGAGCGCTGGGCCGCAGCGTATCAGACGCGTTTCGCGGTCGATCGGAGCCCTTCGGGATCTGGCCTGGCAGGCTAGGAGTCCGGCTCTTCCGCTGCTTTGCCGCTGAAGACCCTCGAGGCCCTGTAAAGCTCGATCCAGTGGCGGGCGAAGACCTGGATCGCGGCCGCTACCGGCACCGCGATGAGAAGCCCGAGGAAGCCGAAAAGGCTGCCGCCGGCGATGATGGCGAGCAAAACCCAGACCGGGTGCAGGTTGACGCTCTTGCTGAGGATTCGCGGACTCAGCACCGTTCCCTCCAGCAGCTGGGCGCCGCTGAAGACCGCGACCACGCCGATGACGAGCGGCCAACTCTGATGCTCTGCCCAGCAGAGCACGACCGCCGGCAACAAGCCCACGACCAGGGCCATGTAGGGAATCATGTTGGCCAGACCGGCGAGAATCCCGAGTGCCAGCCCGAAAGGCACTTGGAGGGCGACCAAGCCGACTGCGTTGATGGTGGCAAGTACCAGGGCGATCGAAAACTGACCGCGCAGGAAGCTCGCCACGGCCAGGTCGACCTCCTTGACGCGCGCCAGCGTCACCGCCCGGTACGGCAGTGGAATGAGGCTCGTGATGCCCTGCTTGACCTTCGGCCAGTCGACCAGCAGGTAGAAGGCAAACACGGGCACGAAGATCAGGTTGAGGAGAAAGAGCACGAACTCCATCAGGTTGCTGAAGAGCCCGCTCAACCAGCGTCCAGCGGACGAGGCGACCCGCGGCAGGTTCTCCCGCAGGCCCTGGATCGCCCGCTGCTGCAGCTCCTCGAACTCGGCCGGGTAGCGCGCCTCGAGCCGATCGAACCACGGCTTGACCACGTCCCGCACGCGCTCCTGGTACTGGGGCAACCGCTCGGCCAGGCGATCGAGCTGCTCTCCCATCGTGGGTACGACGAACAGCACCGAGGCGACGAGCGCCAGTGCGAGAGCCACCACCAGGACCACCACGCCCGTCAAGCGGCTACGGCCGTGAGCCTCGAACCAGCTCACGATCGGGTCGAAGAGATAGGCCAGACCCAGGCCGAGCAGTAGCGGCTGGAAGATCTCGCGAAAGAGGATCAGCAGCGTGATTACGGCCGCAAGGCTACCGACGAAGACGACGAGCCGCAGCACCGCCGGATCAGGCTTGCGCACCTGAGTCCGATCTAGCCACCATCTGGTTGAGTCGGTAGAAATAGTCGATGCCTGAGAGCACGGTGAGGGCGGCGACGGCGTAGATACAGACCATGGCCGGCATGATCATGCCGTCGTGGAGGCCGCTGAGCATGACAAGGATGACGGCGGTCACCTGAGCCACGGTGTTCACCTTGCTGATCGTCGAGGGCGTGAACTTGGGTTGGTCAAGGGCCATCCACAGTACCACCACGATGACGAGGATCAGAATGTCGCGGGCCAGCACCAGCACCGTAACCCAGATCGGTATGCGCACCAGCTCCGGATTGCTGCTGGGGAGGCTGAGCATGATGTAGGCGCTGGTGATCAGCAACTTGTCAGCGATCGGGTCGAGGTAGGCGCCGAGAACAGAGGTTTGCTTGAAGACCCGAGCCACGAAACCATCGAGAGCGTCGGTCAGCCCGGCGACGGCGAAGAGCACCAGCGCCTTGCCGACCTCACCGTTGAGCAAGGCAATCACGAACAGGGGGACCACTCCCATCCGCAGCAGGGTCAGCAGGTTGGGGATGTTGAGATTCACTCCTGCTCCAGCTGGCGGGTGGCATTGCGCGCCATGTTCATCGCGGTCGATCCCGGCAGCGTCGCCCGAGGCAGGCAATCCGCCGGTTCATCGAGCAGTTGACAGCGAGCCGCCAGCTCACAAGTCGACTCCAACGACAGGTCAGCGTCGACCGCGCTGCCGCCAAAACAGTCGAGCGCACCCCGGCTGCGCTCGAGGACGCGCAGCAAGCCAAGCAGAGCGTCCGCGCGCTGTGCCGCATCGTGGGGCCTGAAGGCGTGCAGGTTGGGATCGATCGCCATGATTCCGAGGTTCACGACCCGGACGATCTCGGTGCGGTAGGGGTGGTCGAGAACGTCGCTGGCGATGATCGCCTTCGCCGGTCGGGAGTGGCGAACCCGCGGGAAGACCCAATAGAGCAATGCTGCGAGCTGTCCGCGATCGAGCTCGGGGCTCGCGGCCAGGCCCTGGGCCGAGTCCGGCAGCATGGTCAGTCGCCAGTCGAAACGGGCCCGCTCCAGGCTCGCGCCGATGCCCGGCTCCTCCGGATGCTGGAGCTGCAACTGCTCGAGGATCGCCAACCCGGCGCCTGCGTTGCCGACGTCGAGCTCGAGCTGTGCCTGGCGCTCGAGCACCGCGCGCTCGGGCACCGCCTTGCCGACCAGGGCGCGGATGAACTCGAGTTCGAGGCGCCGATCGCCCAGCGCCGCGGCCAGCTCGCTGACGGCGATCAGGCTCTCGGCGTCACCGGGCGCCCAGTCCTTGAGGTCGGTCAAGCCAGCGCGAGCCGCCTCGATGTCCTCGCCGGCGAGCCAT
>JAPUJD010000011.1 GCA_027296385.1 Acidobacteriota bacterium
CGCTTCGGCAACAGCTGTCGAACGAGCTTCGACAGGCCCCAGGCCGAGGCCAGGGTGACAAGCCAGAACTGCCAGTCGCCCCAGGGCATCACGAGATCCCGGCGAGATTGAGGCCCTGATAGGTCACGAATGCCAGGACCCATGCGAGGCCGGTCATCCAGAAAAACTGGAGCGCCGCCCAGCGCCAGCCGCCGGCCTCGCGGCGGGTGACGACCAGGGTCGGGAGGCACTGCATGGCGAGGACGAAGAAGACCAGAACGCTGGCGGCGGTGGCCTGAGTGAAGAGCGGCGTGCCGTCATCGCGCACTGCGTCCCGGACCCGGGCGATCACGCCCTCGTCCGGGTCGTCGACCGCCTCGCCGGTGAGCAACACCGCCATCGTCGAGACGAACACTTCACGCGCTAGAAAGCTCGTCAGCACGCCCATCGTCAGCTGCCAGTCGTAGCCCAGCGGCGCGTAGACCGGCTGGGCAAAGCGCCCGATCCGGCCGGCGAAGCTGTAGGCCCGGCCATGCCGAGCTTCCAGTCCGTCCGCCTCGACTCGGAGAGCAGCACTGCGGGCCGGATCAGCCGTCTCCACAACGCTCGCTCGAGCCCGGAGCGAAATCGCCTCGGTCGGCGGCTCGACTCTGGGATAGGCCGAGAGCCACCACATCACGATGCAGATGGCGACGATCATCGTTCCCGCCGTCTCGAGGAAGGACTTGCCCTGTTGGTAGGCCGAGAGGAAAGCCGTCCGCAGCGCCGGCCACTTGTAAGACGGGAGCTCCAGCACCATGGCGCGCGACCGGCCTCGGAGCAGCGTTCGCCGCGCCACGAAAGCCGTGATCAAGGCCGCCAGGCCGCCCAATAAGTAGCACCCGACGAAGGCCAGCCCGGCGAGCAGCGGCCGATCGCGAAAGAGCAGGCTGGTGAGCAGCACGTAGACCGGCAGGCGGGCGGAGCAGCTCATGAACGGGGCCACGAGAATCGTGGCCAACCGATCTCGGCGGTCAGGGATGAGACGGGTCGAGAGGATGCCGGGTAGGGCGCAGGCATGGCTCGAGAGGAGCGGCACGAAGGCGTGCCCCGGCAAGCCGAAGCGGGACAGCATGCGATCGGCCACGAAGGCCGCGCGCGCCAGATAGCCCGTATCCTCGAGCAGACTGATGAGGAAGAACAACAGGCAGATCTGGGGCAGGAAGACCACCGTGCCGGCAATCCCGGCGATGACCCCATTGGCCAGCAGATCGCGCACGGCGCCAGCCGGCAGGGCGGCCTCGACCCCCTGGCCCAGGACCTGGAAGGTGAGGTCGATCAGGTCCATAGGCACCGTTGCCAGCGCAAAGACGGTCCAGAACAAACCTGCCATCACGGCGGCGAAAAGCAGAATCCCGAGCACCGGGTGCGTGAACGCCTGGTCGAGGCGCTCGCTAACGGTGTCGCCAACGGCGCCAACGGCACCTTCGCCGCCGACGCTCTGCTCCACCACCTCGTCGGCCCAGGCGAGAAACGCCGGGTCGTCGGCAGGGTCGGGAACCGGCAGCTCCGGCGGCAACGGCGGTGCGGCCAGCGCCCCGGCGAGTGTCAGTCGGAGCTCGTCGATGCCGCTGCCGCTACGGGCAACGACGGGAACGACCGGGCAGCCGAGAAGCTGACCGAGGCGGATCGGGTCCAGGCTCAGGCCTCGGCGCTGGGCAAGATCGACCATGTTGAGAGCTACCACCGTCGGCAGACCGACACTGAGGAGCTCGCCCACCAGGTAGAGACTGCGCCCGAGATTGGTGGCGTCGGCCACCACGACCACGGCGTCCGGCTGGCGGTAGACCCCTTCGCCGAGCAGAACTCCTCGACAGATGCGGGCCTCCGGCAGCTCGAGAAACAGTCGGTAGGTGCCGGGCAGGTCGACGATCTCGGCCGAGTCGGCGCGCCGATCCGTCAGACGGAACCGGCCGATCCGAGCATCCGTCGTCGTGCCCGGGAAGTTGGCCGTCTTCGCCCGCAAGCCGCACAGGCGGTTGAACAGCGTGGTCTTGCCGGTGTTCGGGGCGCCGACGAGTGCAATCCTCGGGGTCGCCGGCAGAGCCGACGCGGCGCTGACAGCGGCCTGTGCCCGCTGCGGGGCTGCCAAGCTCATGGCCGACCAAGCGGCTCGTCGATAGGCTCGACCAGGAGCAGCTCCGCGATCGACTCGGAAAGGCCAATACGGGCGCCCAGCACTTCCACGATCCAAGGCGCGCCGGTCTTGCAGACCACCAGGCGACGATCCGGAACCAGACCCAGAGCCTTCAGAAGAGCCTGATCGTCTGCCGGGACGTTGCTGTCACGCAGAAGGGCCACGGTGCCCTCCGCGACTTGGGTCAGGGGGCGCCAGGAAGTCGACGGGCTGAATTCACGCTTCGCGCCAGGCATGGCCTTTATTCCTTATTGAGACGTGATCTCAATTAAGTTCTGACTAGGATAACACGACCTCGCCGAGTGTCACGCTGCCGCTGGGCCGGATCACCACCGAGTGACGAAACGGGCCGAGAAACCCCGGCCATCAGGGCAACTCTTCCTCGCCGAATCCGAAGTAGTGACCGATTTCGTGGATCACGGTGTGGCGAA
>JAPUJD010000110.1 GCA_027296385.1 Acidobacteriota bacterium
GTCGTACGGCGACTCCCCCGAGCCTACGCGCTCGAAGGCCTCGAAATAGGGAATCTCGTCACTCAACGGCGCGTCGGTGTTCGACACCATGGGCCACCAACGCAGCGCCGGAACTAGCGCCAGCAGCAGCACACAGCCAAAGTGCACGCCGAGTGGCAGGCGAGTCCAGCGGCTGAAGGCCTCAGCGAACGACGCCGTCAGCGCGCGAGTCGCGGCAATCCTCCTTCACACCGACGCCGAACTGGTCTTGGGTCTTGGCCCTCGAGCTCTCCTGCACCGGCGCAGTGTAACCGCACGAGCCAGCAGCCCGAGGCAGAAGCCTACGAGCCGCGTCGGCTGAGGTCAGCTCAACGAAGGTAGCAGGGGCACGGGCGTCAGACCACGCCTTCGTCGTCCCAGGTCATGCTCTCGAAGCTGTGCTCGAGCTCACGCTCGAGCTCTTCCATGCTGTTCTCCAGCTGGAGGTTCATCTCTTCGAGTGCGCGCTCGAGCGCCTCGCCCATCTCTTCCCAGTCCATCTCTTCGAGCGCTCTGGTCGACTCTTCCATTGCTTGCGAGAGCTCGTCCCATTCGACATCAGCGAAGGTCTCGGCCATGCGGGAACCGAACTCGGCCCACTGCTCACCCCACTCCTCGCCGAAGGCGCCCCAGGTCTCGCCGTGCTCGCCCCACGAACGTCCCATATCCTCACCGAAGCTACCCCAGTGCTCGCCCATCTCTTCGCCGATGCGGCCCCAGCGTTCGCCGAACTCCTCGCCCCACTCGGCCCAGTGCTCGCCCCATTCCTCCCAGCTCTCGCAGTCTGCGCAATCGTGAAACCACTGTTCCTCGGACTTCTCGGGGCTCTGAGCCGGCGGCTCCTGAGCAAAGACGACGACGGCAAGACCGATCACAGCGACGACGGTAAGACTGGCGACGACAGTTCTAGAGCTCTTCACGGCAAGATCCCCCCTTTATTTTCTATACGCTCGAATCCGCCCAAAGTTCCAAATCGGCTAGAAGCGCTCCGTCGTGCGAAGAAGATAGCCCACCAGGGCGAAGGGCGCCACCGCCGGCAGGCCGCCTCCCGCCAGCTCCAGCAGCACGCCCTGGCCGTGGATCGTGCCCGCACCCGCCGACAGCTGCAGGCCGGCCACCGCCAACAGCACGAGCGCCGACTCCAGCCAGCTCGGCACCGTCGCGCCACCCGTTCTTCCCGCCCTCCAGCGCCGCCAGGCCACGGTCAGGGCCAACACCTCGAGCGGTAGCAAGACGACCAGGGTGTGACTCCGAACAATCGGCGTGGCGGCGATCGCAGCGGTGGTGGCGAAGCAGAGGAAGCGAGCCCGACCGAGCGAACCCCGCAGCACTACTGCCGCCGCCGCCAAGGCCACCGCCACCGAGATCCACAGCGCGTCGATCTCGAGCCCGAAAAGTTTGGGGAAGCGATGCAACGAGACCGTCCCCTCGATGAACTGACTGCGCGTTCGAGCCACCAGCTCGTCGAAGTGAGGGAAGAACACCACCAGCACCGCCACCACAGCCATCGCCACCCCGGCTGCCACCAGACTCCGCCGGGCGTCTCGGCGCCGACCCTTGATAGCCAGGCAGCCGATGGCGACGGGCGCGATCGGCTTGAGCGCAACGCTGCCGCCCAGCAACAGCCCGGCGGCCACCGCCTGACGCTCGGCCAGCAGCAAACCCGCCACCACCATGCCCGCGACCGCGAGCGAGAGATTGTTGGATTCGACCGAGTAGTCGACCTGTGGCGCCAGGAGAACGAAGGCGCCGCCGGCGAGCAAGCGCATACCGGCACTCCAGGGCAGCCAGGCCATCGAGCACCAGACGACCACGGCCAGGCCCAACAGGTTGGCCGCCCGCAGCAAGCCGTCGGTCCACGGCCGGCCAAGGTGCTCGACCGACCAGGACCCGGCGTAGGCAAAGGCGGCAGGATAGAGGTAGGCCCGATCGGTGAACGGGGACTCGCCGACGGCCACGAGCTCGAACGCAGCGAAGTACGGCCTCTCGTCGCCGCTCGACGCGCTCGTGTCGGAGATCGTCGACCACCAGCGCAGGGTGGGCACCAGCATCAGGACGAGCACGCAGCCGGCATGGAGGGCGAACGACTGCCTCGCCCAACGGCCGAACGTCGCCTCGAAGGCCTTCGCCAGTTCTCTCCTGGACTGCGAAGCGATGATGGACCTCTGCATCTAGGGGCTTGCCGTCGCCGGCGGGCGTGGCCGCCGACTTTCGATGAAGCTGAATCGTATCCGATCGGCTCCGTCTGGTAGACCCAACGTAACTGGCTCAGGCGCTCGATCGTGTACCCTCCGGACGTGCCCGGCAAGACCTTCAACGCAACGGTGCTGCAGGACGAAGGATCGACGGCTACCGGTATCGAGGTCCCGTTCGACCCCAAGGAAGCGTTCGGCAAGGTACGCGCCCCGGTCAAGGTGACGCTACGCGGCCACACCTTCAGAACGACGGTCTTCCGGATGTCCGGGATGACCTTCATCCCTCTCAACAAGCTGAATCGCACCGCCGCGGGAGTCGAGGCCGACGACCGCGTGCGGGTCGTCATGGAACTCGACACCGCGCCGCGCACGATCACGCCGCCACCGGAGCTCGCCGCAGAGGCGAAGCTCGCCTCCGCCTGGGAGCAGCTCAGCTACACCGCGCAGCGCGAAAACGCCGAGGCCATCAGCGGCGCCAAGCGGCCCGAGACGCGGCAACGCAGCCTGGCCAAGACCCTCGATCTCCTCCGTCAGCGCGCCACCTGAGTCGATCCACCGCGTTGACCGCTCGTCATCCCGATCTCACTTGGCTTGAGCGTAGTCTCTCGGCGAACCCGTGACCACGCTGAAGACCTTCACGCGAGCTTGGTACGCGCAAGCGAGCCTGCGCGAGCTGGCCCTCATCTATCCAGCCTACGCCATCATGTTCGGCGAGCTCGGCGTGTCGCCCTTC
>JAPUJD010000111.1 GCA_027296385.1 Acidobacteriota bacterium
GCGTCCGAGGTCAAAGCGCTCAGGGCGTCGTCGGCGTCGAGCCCGGCGTCGATCGCCTGGCGCAGCTTGTCGAAGATCTTCGACGGACTCGACAGCCCGCCGGCGTAGAAGGCAAACGGCACGCCCGCCGCCGCCAGGACCTGTGGCGTCGTCGGCGCCAAGCGGCGGTGGTAGAGCGTGCGAAAGGGCGTGTCGGCGTCGGGATCGCGATCCTTCTCGGCCTCCGGCCAATCGAGGTTGACGAGCACCGGCGTCCCCGCCGCGGCCAACTTGTCGGCCCTGGCGTAGGCGCCCTGGCCGCCGTAGATAACGGTGTTGAGCTCGTACTCGGTACCCAGCGCCAGCACCCGGTCGATCTCGACCGCCGTGTCGGCGGGCATCAAGAACGGCCGCCCAGCCGTCACCGCCTCCGCCAGCGGAGCCAGCGCGCGATCGTACGTTGGCCGCTCGCGGCCCAGCGGTGCTGCCTCGTAGCGCGTCCGGACCTCGGTGTAATGATCGGCATCGGAGAGGGTCTGCTTGATGTAGGACAGCACCCCCATCAACGAGCCCGGAAATGAGCGGCGCGCGGCGGAGCGGAAGTTCAGCCTCTGTGCGACTCCGTCGGCGATGACCCGCTCACGTGGCTCGACTTCACCGAGGCTGATGAGGGCGGCCTGGCCGGCGAACAGACCCTCCCTCGGCGCCGACAAGGCGGCGGTGAAGCCCGCCTCGCGCCATTTCCCGATCCGGCTGTCGTCGCTCAGCGAATCGGCGGCGCTGACCCAGGGCGTGGTCTCGGGCCGGTCCTCGGGACCCCGGATCTGCGGGCCACCCCCCGGCGGCGCGCCCGACTCTCCACGTCCAGCGCCTTGTGTACTCTCCTCCTCCTGTTTCTGGCCCAAGGCCGAGAAACCGTCGATCAGACCGGGATAGAGCGTCAGCCCTTCGCCGTTGATCACCCAGGCGTCCCCCGGAATCTCCACCGAAGTCCCCACAGCCTCGATCAATCCGTCGGCGATCAGCACCGTCGCCGACTCCAGCGTCTCACCGGTACCGGTCACCACGCGCACGTTGTCGATCGCGTAGAAAGGCGGCGGCGCCGGGGCCTCGGCGCCAGCGGAGTTCGCCATCAGCCATCCGACCAGCAGCGCGAGCACCGCCTGGGCCCTGCGTCCGCCTGAGCTTCTCCTCCAATCGGTTCGTCGCATCTTCGCCTCTCCGATCCTTGATCCAGCCTGTGCTCGGGGCGATACCAGGACCGCTCAGCGGCGGACCGCTCGGCCTCTCCCGTCGTTCTTCGGACGAGAATCATACCCGGCGCAAGGCGCCGCCGCGCCTACGTCCGATCCACCCTATCGAGAAACAGGGCGGAGACGGCGAGGTTGCCCATCGCTTGCCGCGGCCGGGTAGGGGCCCTACCGCAGCGCTTCGAGGGTCGCTCGAAGAGCCTCGGGTAGCGCCACCTTGGTGTTCGTCCGGTAGTCGATCAGCACGATGACGCCACGGCCGCGGGCCACCAGCCGGTCCGGCTCGGACTCGAGGGCAACGCCGTACTCCATGGTGAAGCTGGTGTTGCCGAGGCTAGCAATGCGGGCACCGGCCAGGACAGCCGCAGGGAAGCGGACCGGGGCCAGGAAGTCGCAACTCGTGTGGGCGAGGATCGGCCCGACCTCGGGCGTACCGGTGAACTCGAGACCGACGCGCTCGAACACCGCCATCCGCGCGCTTTCGAACCAAGTGAAGAAGCGGGCGTTGTTGACGTGACCGAGCGCGTCCAGATCCCCCCAGTGCACTGGAAAGGTCACGACCACCGGATAGTCATTCATCCGCCGACTATACGGCTGCCGCTAGGGCCGGTCGGAGAAGCTCGCCAGGACACCGAGGGTCTCGTCGATGTCCGCCACGGTGTGGGCGGCAGAGATCTGGAAGCGGATCTCCTCGTCGCCGCGCGGCACGACGGGGAAGTTGAGACCTGTGGCCAGCACGCCGTGCTCGCGCAGGTGCCGCACCAGGGCCGAGGTGCGCGCGGTGTCGCGCACCATCAGCGGCACGACTGGGTGCTCGCCGAGAAGGGTTTCGTAGCCCAGATCGATCAGACCCTGCTCGAAGCGCGCGGTCATCGCCCGCAGGTGATCGAGCAGCTCGCGACCCTCGGGTCCGGAGAGGATCTCCAGCGAGGCGAGCGCCGCGGCCGCCTCGCCGACGGTGATGGGGTTGGAGTAGATGTAGAGCGCCGCGGTCTCCCGCAGGAAGTCGATCAGAGTCTCGCTTCCCACCACGTAACCGCCGTTGACTCCGAGGGCCTTGCCCAGAGTGGCGATGAGCACGTCGGACGGCGGTGCGGTGGTGTACTCCTCGGTGCCCCGACCGGTGGCACCGAAGGCGCCGACGCCGTGCGAATCGTCGACCATCACGATCGCGTTCTCGGCAAAGCGCTCGTCGTAGCGCCTTACCACCGCGTGAAGCTCGGCGAGGGGCGCGTGGTCGCCGCGCATGCTGAAGATGCCGTCGGTCACGACGATGGCGCGCCGGCAGGCGCTGCCCGCCGACTCGAGTTTTTCCGCCAGCTCGCCCAAGTCGAGATGCCTGTAGATATGCTTCTCTTTCGGCCGCGCCAGCCGCATGGCGTTGATGATGCAGTTGTGGTTGAGCGCGTCGCTGATGACCGCCGTCTCCCGTGAGATCAGCGGACTCATGACGGCCACCATGGCAGCGTAGGCCGAGCTGAAGATCATGCCGGCCTCGCGGCCGTGAAACGCGGCCAGCCGCCGCTCCAGCTCGACGTGGGGAGTGTAGGTGCCGCTGATGAAGCGCACCGCCCCAGGACCGACGCCGAACTTGCGCGACGCTTCCTCTTCGGCCGCGATCACCTCGGGACGCAGCGACAATCCAAGATAGCTGTTCGAGTTCATGCGAAGGAACGGACGCTCCCCTGCGCCTTCGAGCAGGAAGCGCGGGCCGCGGTCTCCGGTCGCCGCGATGACACCGCTGAACACCGTCTCGGGTCCCTTGCGACTTCCCTTCGCGCCGAGCTCGGCCAGCTCGGCCGCCAGCACTTCCTGGGTTCTCTCCATCGGCATGTCGTGCTACCTCCTCACGCGTGCGGCACCCTCAGGCGCCGAGTTTGCTTCTGAGCTTGTCGATCATGTCCGCCGTCAAGCTCTCGAGATCGAAAGTCGGCATCCAGTCCCACTCGGCACGAGCGGCGCTGTCGTCGATCGAGTCGGGCCACGAATCGGCGATCGCCTGGCGCACCGGGTCGATCTTGTAACTGATCGTAAACCCCGGGACGTGGCGCCGGATCTCCTCTGCCAGCTCCTCCGGCGTTACGTCCATCGCCGTGACGTTGAAGGAGTTGCGGTGCACGAGCCGCCCCGGATCCGCCTCCATGATGCCGATCACCGCGCGCAGCGCGTCCGGCATGTACATCATGTCGAGGCGGGTCTCGGGGCCCAAGAAGCTCGAGTAGTGACCGTGGCGGATAGCGGCATAGAAGATCTCGACGGCGTAGTCCGTCGTGCCCCCGCCGGGCGGCGCGATGTGGGAGATCAGCCCCGGGAACCTGACACCCCGGGTGTCGACTCCGAAGCGATTGTAGTAGTAGTCGCAGAGCAGCTCGCCCGAGGCCTTGGTCACGCCGTACATCGTCGTCGGCCGCTGGAGGGCGTCCTGGGGTGTCGACTCCTTCGGCGTGTTGGGCCCGAAGGATCCGATCGAGCTTGGAAAGAAGACCGCGCAGCCGCTCTCTCTCGCCACCTCCAGTACGCGATAGAGACCGCCCATGTTGACGTCCCAGGCCATGTGAGGCTTCTCTTCGGCGACCGCCGACAACAGAGCCGCCAAATGGAACACGGTATCTATCCGGTGCCTCTGCACGGCCGCCCGCACCTGGCTCTGGCGCGTACAATCGATGAACTCGAAGGGTCCCTCGGAGGCGTCGGCTCCGGCCGGCGGCATGCGCAGGTCGGAAGCGATCACGTTCTCGGCGCCGTAGCGGCGGCGCAGCTCCGGAACCAGCTCCGACCCCATCTGGCCGAGCCCGCCTGTGACGAGGATCCTTTTCATCGAGTGGCTCCCGCGCGGGCGGCTATCGTACCCGGGGGACCGGGCGCTGGGCAACGCGGCGTCTCAGAGGCCGCGCTCTGGGTGTGCCCTCTACCCTGCCCCGAGCTTCCTTTTTAGTGGCTCCTCTGGCACTCTTCATCAAGGCCGTGCACCTCGTCC
>JAPUJD010000112.1 GCA_027296385.1 Acidobacteriota bacterium
CCCCGGGTCGCCCTGCTCTCCTTCTCGACCAAGGGCAGCGCCGAGCACCCGCTGGTGGCCAAGGTCCGGGCCGCGGTCGAGCTGCTCTCACGTCGTTCAGCGAACTTCGTCTTCGACGGGGAGCTCCAGGGCGATGCGGCACTCGATGCCGGCGTGGCGGCACGCAAGGCTCCGGATAGCGCGCTAGCTGGCACCGCCAACGTATTGATCTTCCCGGATCTGAATGCGGCCAACATCGCGTATAAGTTGACCGAACGACTCGCCGGCGCGCGCGCGATCGGCCCATTGCTGCAGGGTACGGCGCGACCGATTCACGATCTCTCCCGCGGGTGCTCAGCGAGCGACGTCGTCGATGTCCTGACGATCACGGCGGTGGCCGCCCAGAGCTCCGACTGAAGGAAACGAGATGAAGGTACTCGTCGTAGGCAGTGGAGGTCGCGAACATGCGCTGTGCTGGAAGCTGGCGCAAAGCCCGCTCGCGAGCCGGGTGTACTGCGCGCCCGGCAATCCCGGGATCGAGGGGCTCGCCGAGTGCGTCGACCTGGCCGCAGACGACGTTGCCGGCCTGACCGACTTCGCCGTCAGAGAGGCGGTCGACCTGACGGTGGTGGGGCCCGAGGTCCCGCTGACCCTCGGCTTGGCGGACCTCCTCGCCCAACGCGGTGGCGCAGTCTTCGGCCCGTCGCGCTACGCCGCGCAGCTCGAGGGTAGCAAGGTCTTCGCCAAGGAGTTCATGCGCCGCCATGGCGTCGCTACGGCGGATTTCGAGGTGGTCGACAACCTCGCTGCCGCGCGTGCCGCCGCGACCAGGTTCGGGCTGCCGGTCGTGCTCAAGGCGGACGGCCTGGCGGCCGGCACGGGGGTTCTGATCCCCCGGGACGAGGCGGAACTCGACGACGCCTTGGCGGTGCTCTTTACCGAGCGTCGTTTCGGCACGAGCGCCGATCGCGTGATTGTCGAGGAGTGCCTCACCGGTGAGGAGGTGTCGCTGATCGCGCTCTCGGATGGCAAGCGCCTGCAGCACTTCGTCACGGCCAAGGACTACAAGCGCATCGGTGAAGGCGACGTAGGCCCCAACACCGGTGGTATGGGGGCTCACAGCCCGTCGATGGTATTGCCTGAGGCCCAGGCGGCAGGCATTGCCGAGCGCATGCTGCAACCGGTGATCGACGGCATGGCGGCCGAGGGGCACCCCTTCGTCGGCGTGCTCTACGGCGGCCTGATGCTGACCGCCGAGGGGCCACGAATACTGGAGTACAACGTGCGCTTCGGCGACCCGGAGTGCCAGCCGCTGATGCTGCGACTCGAAAGCGATCTGCTGCCGGTGTTGAGGGCGGCCGCGGCGGGTGACTTTGGGGCCGAGAAGCTCACCTTCAACGACCAGGTGGCCGCCTGTGTCGTGCTGGCCAGCGCCGGCTATCCTGGCACGCCGGTCCAGGGCGAGGTGATCTCGGGCCTCGATGTTGCCGTCGATCAAACCGGAGCGGAGCTCTTCCACGCCGGCACCTCTCGGCGATCTGACGGCAGCGTGCTCGCGGTGGGCGGCCGGGTTTTGAGCGCCTGCGCTCTCGGCCCGGACCTCGGGTCCGCGTTGCATCGGGCCTACGCGCTGGCGGACCGGGTCGAGTGGGCGGCCAAGATCGTTCGGCGAGACATCGGCAGGCGGGTGCTCTTAGCCCAGGCCGGCCGGGTGGCTGAATAGCCACCGTCTAGTTGCGGCGAATTCAACGATCGATAACTTTGACCATTCCTTGACATCGCTGCCATAATGGCCACAGCTTCAGCGTGACTTCGTCACGGCAGAGCGGGTCGGAGAATCAACGATGATCGGCTCGGCCAACTCGTGCGGATCGTTGGTATCCGTTGTGCGGGAGGTTGAACTAGGTTATGTCTGGATGTGGAGGATGCTCGTTCAAGGGAATGTCGACCGCCGTGGAGGACACTTTCGTCGGTGTGCGCTTCGGTGAAGAGACCAACCTGACTCTGTGCAGGACAGGCGGGCAGATCTACGCCCGCGGTGCGCGAGTGATCGTGGATCTCGATGCTGGTCCGGCCTACGGCCGCGTGGAACAGTCTCCAATGCCGGTCTTCAAGCCCTGCCAGAAATCGGGCGCCAAGCCGATCACGCGTCCGGCTTCAGAGCACGACACCCAATCCTACGATCGCCAACTCACCAACGAGAACAGCGCCAAGACCTTCTGTCGAGAACGCGCGCGGACATTGAGCCTCGGTATGAAGATCTCCAAGGTGGAGTTCGCTCTCGACGGCAAGCGCGCAACGGTCTACTTCACGGCGGAGAACAGAGTGGATTTCAGGGTGCTGGCGAAGGAAACCTCGAATCGATTCTCGGCCCGAATCAAGATGACGCAGCTCGGAGCTCGCGACGAGGCCAAGCTCCTTGGCGGCATCGGAATCTGTGGGCAGACGCTGTGTTGCTCGACCTGGATGACCGAATTCAAGCCGATCTCGATCCAGATGGCGAAGCGCCAGAACCTGAGTCTCAATCCTTCGAAGATTTCCGGCCAGTGCGGTCGGCTGCTGTGCTGCCTCGCCTACGAGAACGATCAATATCCTCCTCCGCCCAAGAAGCGAAGGAAAACGGAGAATCGAGCCAATGTCTGAAATGGGTTCCCAGCGCAAACTCATCCGGCCCGGGGCGGGAGAAAACCGCCGAGAGGGATCGCGGGCAGTGCGCCGAAAGCGGACCCCCCCGGAGCAGACGAATGCCGAGGAGTTCTACTATCTCAAGCAAATGGCGGCTCGGACGCCGATGGTCATCGTCCTGAACAATGATGAGGAGCTCAGGGGATGGATCGAGTGGTACGACAAGAGCTCCATCAAGCTGAATCGCCAGAAAGAGCCCAACCTGCTGCTGCTCAAGCGCAACATCCGCTACATGTTCAAGGAAGAAGAGCTGCGCCGGCGCGGCCGACGTAATTCGTGACCGCGCCGCAGCGCGCCGCGGGCCCGCGGTGAGCAGGCGGACCGCCCGCCAACCCGTGCTCGCCCTGACCCAGGGCGACCCCGCCGGCGTCGGTCCCGAGATCGTTCTCCGCCTCGCCCTGGAGACCTCCTCCGACTCACCTTGGCGGCCGCTGGTCCTGGCGGAGAGAGCGGCGCTCGAAGCGATCCGGGCCGGTGCCGGGATCGATGACGAGAACTGGGCGCGGCTGCGCTTCTTGCCGGCGTCGCCGGCTCGGGCGGAGTTGGCACGTCTGGCGCCGGCAGAAGTGGCGGTGATCGATCCCGTCGGTTCGGCCCGCTCCGTCGAGCTTGGCCGGTCGGGAGCCGCCGATGCTGCCGGCGCTCTTGCCGCGCTGGATCTTGGCCTCGAGCTGACAGTCGAGGGCGTTGCCGACGCTCTCGTGACGGCACCGCTGAGCAAGGAGTCGATCGCACGCTACGTGCGGCCGGACTTCCGCGGCCATACGGACTATCTCGCTGCGGCCTGCGGACTCGAGCAGTACGGCCGCGACTACCTGATGACCTTTCTCAGCTCTGACCTGCGGGTGGCGCTGCTGAGCACCCACGTGGCGCTCGCGGAAGCGATCGGGGCGATCTCGGCGGCCAACGTCGGCGCCGCGTTGGACTGTCTGGCACGATACGCTGAGGGTCGGATCGCCGTGGCGGGACTCAATCCCCACGCCGGCGAGGGTGGGCTGATGGGTTCCGAGGACGAGGCGATTCTGCGACCGGCCGTCGAGGCGGCACGCCAGCGCGGGATCGATGCCCACGGCCCCGAAAGTGCCGACTCCCTGTTCGCCCGCGCCCGTCGCGGTGAGTTCGATTGGGTGCTGGCGCTCTACCACGACCAGGGGTTGATCGCCGTCAAGACCGCGGCCTTCGGCACAGCTACCAACTGGACGTTGGGCCTGCCCATCATCCGGACCTCGGTCGATCACGGCACGGCTTTCGCTCTGGCCGGCACCGGCCGGGTGGACGTCGGCCCCTTGCGCAACGTCGTCGACACGACGCTCGATCTGTTAGCTGGCCCTTCCCGCGACACCGTGTAACGAGAGGGGCGGGTCAACCCGAGGGCCGCTCGTCTGACCAGGAGAGCCGGATCTGGTCT
>JAPUJD010000113.1 GCA_027296385.1 Acidobacteriota bacterium
CTGGCCTCCGTGCCGGCCTATCAGGAGCGCCTTGTCGCCAAGGCGCAGGGCTGGCTCGAGCTCGCCCGCGAGCGCGGCATCGAGCTCTCCGACTGGCTGTCGCCGGAGACTTTCGACTTCTCGCCTCTGATCGACCTTGCCGGCGGGATCGCCGCCGGCACCGTTCGCGGGGTGGCGGCGTTCGTCTCGATCCTGTTCCTGACCCTGGTCGCCATGATCTTCATCCTGGCGGAGACCCTGAGCTTTTCTGGCAAGCTGCGCGCCGCGTTCGGCGAGCACCCGGAGCTGCTCGGGCACTTCGAGAGCATCACCCGCAGTACCCAGCGCTACGTCGGTGTCAAGACCCTGATCAGCGCCACCGTCGGGCTCCTGGTCGGAGGCTGGACCGCCGTGCTCGGCATCGAGTTCCCGGTGGTCTGGGGCGTGGTGGCATTCTTCCTGCACTTCATTCCGGCCTTCGGGGCCTTCATCGCGGCGATTCCGGCGGTGTTGGTCGCCCTGGCCCAGTACGGCGGGGGCCGGGCCTTGCTCGTCGCCGTGGGTTACCTGGTCGTCGGCTCGGTACTGGGCAGCATCGTCGAGCCGGCGTTGATGGGGCGCAGAGTGGGCCTGTCACCGCTGGCGGTGCTCGTCTCGCTCGTCTTTTGGGGCTGGGTCTGGGGCCCGATCGGAATGATCCTCTCCGTGCCCGTCACGATGATTCTCAAGATCACCATGGAGCACACCGAGCAGCTGCGCTGGCTGGCCATCCTGCTGAGCCCGACCGGCAAGCTACCGCCCAAACCGGCTGCGTCCGGCTGAGCGAGGCCCTTTACTCTGTGCACGGCAAGGGCTTGGCCTGCGTCCTCCCGGTGACAGTGCTCGCGCTGTTGCTCTGGCGGCAGGTCGAGCCTTCTGAAGGCGCTTGACAGCGGGCAGGGCTCTGGTAGTCTACTGTCCTAAATAGGACTCTTTTAGTCCTCTTTCTAGAATTCACCCATGCTGCGCATGACCAAACAGGCCGACTACGGCATCGTCTTGATGACCCGCATGGCGGGTGAGCCGGAACGTCAGTTCACCGCCGGTGAGCTGGCCAGCGAGACCCAGCTGCCGCCGCCGACGGTGAGCAAGATCCTCAAGACGTTGGCGCGCGAGAACCTGCTGGGCTCGCACCGCGGCGTCAAGGGCGGCTACAATCTCGCCCGCGCGACCAGCGACATCTCGATGGCCGAGATCATCAGTGCCCTCGACGGACCGATCTCCATCACCGAGTGCATCGATGACACCCCCGGGGAATGCAGCCACGAGCCCACCTGCGCCGTGCGCAGCAACTGGCAACGCATCAACGAGGCGATCTGCCTGGCGCTCGAGGGCATCACGCTGGATGAGATGACCCAGCCACTGACCCGCACCCTGGTGAGCTTGGGCAGCGCAGCGCCGCAGGTGGCGGAAACCGCTTGAGTAGAGAGCCCCTCGGGCGCTAGCGAACAAGAAAAGGGAGGCACCATGCCGCTGTCTGGAACTGAGATCATCGATCAGGAGGTAGCCCAGGAATACAAGTGGGGCTTCGTCACTGATATCGAGCAAGAGACCCTGCCGCCGGGCCTCGACGAAGGGGTCGTGCGTTTCATCTCGGCCAAAAAAGACGAGCCCGAGTGGATGCTCGAGTGGCGCCTCAAAGCGTACCGGCACTGGTTGACGCTCGAGGAGCCGCACTGGCCCAACGTCACCTACCCGGAGATCGACTATCAGGCGATGATCTACTGGGCGGCGCCCAAGAAGGCCGGCGACGGGCCGCAGAGCCTGGATGACATCGACCCCGAGATCCTCGCCACCTACAACAAGCTCGGCATTCCGCTCGAGGAGCAGAAGATGCTCGCCGGCGTGGCGGTCGACGCGGTCTTCGACAGCGTCTCGGTGGCCACCACCTTCAAGGATCGCCTGGCCGAGGCCGGGGTGATCTTCTGCCCGATCTCGGAAGCGATTCGCGAGCATCCCGAGCTGGTCAAGAAGTACCTGGGCTCGGTGGTGCCGAGCGGTGACAACTTCTTCGCCGCCTTGAACGCGGCGGTCTTCTCCGACGGCTCCTTCGTCTACATCCCCGCGGGCGTGCGCTGCCCGATGGAGCTCTCGACCTACTTCCGCATCAACGCCCAGAACACGGGCCAGTTCGAGCGCACCCTGATCATCGCCGAGAAGGGCTCCCACGTCAGCTACCTCGAGGGCTGCACGGCCCCCAAGCGCGACGAGAACCAGCTCCACGCCGCGGTGGTCGAGATCTATGCCCACGAGGACGCCGAGGTGAAGTACTCGACGGTCCAGAACTGGTACCCGGGCGACCCGAAGACCGGCAAGGGCGGCATCTACAACTTCGTTACCAAGCGCGGCATCTGTGCCGGCGCCCGTTCCAAGATCTCCTGGACCCAGGTCGAGACCGGCTCCGCCATCACCTGGAAGTACCCCAGCGTGATCCTGAAAGGGGACGACTCGACCGGCGAGTTCTACTCGGTGGCCGTGACCAAGGGCTTCCAGCAGGCCGACACCGGCACCAAGATGATCCACGTCGGCAAGAACACCCGCTCGACCATCATCTCCAAGGGCATCTCGGCCGGGCGTGGCCAGAACACCTACCGCGGCCAGGTGAAGATCTTGAAGAACGCCGACGGCGCCCGCAACTTTTCACAGTGCGACTCGATGTTGATCGGCGACCGCTGCGGGGCCCACACCTTCCCCTACATCGACGTCCAGAACACGACCGCCCAGATGGAGCACGAGGCCTCGACCTCGAAGATCGGTGAAGACCAGCTCTTCTACTGCGCCAGCCGCGGCCTCGACGCCGAGGACGCGCTGTCGCTGATCGTCAACGGCTTTTGCAAAGAGGTCTTCAAAGAGCTCCCGATGGAATTCGCCGTCGAGGCGCGCCGCCTGCTCGAGGTCAGCCTCGAGGGCAGCGTTGGCTAACGAGAATGTCGGCTGACGAGACCGTCGGCTGACGAAACTCCCCCAGACGAAGGAATCAAGGAATCAAAGAACTATGTGTCTGCTCAAGATAGAAAACCTCCACGCCGGCGTGGAGGGTACCGAGATCCTCACGGGTCTCGATCTCACCGTCAAGGTCGGCGAAGTGCACGCCATCATGGGTCCCAACGGCTCCGGCAAGTCCACCTTGGCGCAGGTCCTGGCTGGGCGCGCGGACTACGAGGTCACCGCGGGCTCGATCACCTACAGGGGTGAGGACCTGCTCGAGCTCGCCCCCGAGATCCGAGCCCGCGAGGGCATCTTCCTCGCCTTCCAGTACCCGGTCGAGATCCCCGGCGTGTCGAACGTCTATTTCTTGAAGGCGGCATTGAACGCCATCCGCAAGCACCGCGGCCAGGAGGAGATCGACGCCATGGACTTCCTGGCCTACGTCAAGTCCAAGATGGAGATCGTCAAGATGGAGGAAGAGCTCCTCCACCGACCGGTCAACGAGGGCTTCTCCGGCGGCGAGAAGAAGCGCAACGAGATTTTCCACATGGAGGTCCTCGATCCCACGCTGGCGGTGCTCGACGAGACCGACTCCGGCCTCGACATCGACGCCTTGAAGATCGTCGCCGAGGGTGTCAACTCGATGCGCTCACCCGAGCGCGGCTTCATCATCATCACCCACTACCAGCGCTTGCTCAATTTCATCGTGCCGGACGTCGTGCACGTCATGGTCGGCGGCCGCATCGTCGAGACCGGTGGCAAGGAGCTGGCTCTCGAGCTCGAAGCGAAGGGTTACGGCGGCCACACCCGGGCGGCCGAAGCAGCCGCTGAGGCCGCGATGCCGGCCAGCGGCTAGGAGAACGGGAATGGCCCTCGCGACACCAAAGAAGGCGGCTACTACGCCGGCCGCCAACACCGATGCCTACACTCGAGGCTTCGCTCGCCTGGCCGGCGAGCTGGCCAGCGGCGGCTCCCCGCGGCTCCAAGCCCTGCGCCAGGCGGCGATCGAGCGCTTCGCCGAGCTCGGCTTCCCGACCACGCGCCAGGAGGCGTGGCGTTTCACCAACGTGGCACCGATCGCCCGCACGCCGCTCACTGTCGCCACCGACGCGCCGTCGGTCACGGCAGCCGACATTGAGCGCTACCACTACGCCGACTGCACCCAGATGGTGCTGGTCAACGGCCGCCTGGCGCCCGAGCACACGCGGCTCTTGGGGCTGCCCGAGGGCGTCGTCGTCAGCTCGCTGGCCGAGGCCTGGCAAAGCCATCCGCAGCTCGTCGAAGAGCACCTGTGCCGCTACGCCAAGTTCGACGACCACGCCTTCGTCGCCTTGAACACGGCGCTCCACGCCGATGGCGTTTTCATCTACGTGCCCAAGGGCGTCGTCGTCGAGACGCCGATCAACTTGATCTTGGTCGGCGCGCCGCAGGACGAGCCGCTGGCGTTCTTCCCCCGGCTCCTCTTCGTCACCGAGGAGTCGAGCCAAGTCACCATCTTCGAGCAGCACGTGACGGTCGGTGAGGGAACCTACTTTACGTGCCCGGTGCTCGAAATCGTGGCCGGCGCCAACACCACCATCGACCACTACAAGCTGCAGCGCGAGACGCTCGCCGCCTTTCATATGTCGACTCTGCAGGTGAAACAGCACCGCGACAGCAACTTTTCCTCGCACTGCCTCTCCTGGGGCGGCTTGATCGTGCGCAACGACGTCAACACGACGCTCGACGGCGAGAACTG
Source organism: Acidobacteriota bacterium (assembly GCA_027296385.1). Taxonomy (GTDB): domain Bacteria; phylum Acidobacteriota; class Thermoanaerobaculia; order Multivoradales; family JAHEKO01; genus CALZKB01. Next base: position 4,685 of record JAPUJD010000113.1, read on the forward strand.
CACGGCGATCCTGAACGGCCTCTACATGGTCGAGGGCAAGCAGCTGGTCGACAACCACATGCGGGTCGAGCACAACATGCCGAACTGCTACAGCCACGAGCTCTACAAGGGCATCCTCGAGGGCAAGTCGCGGGGTGTCTTCACCGGCCTGATCTACGTCAAGAAGGACGCCCAGAAAACCGACGCCGTGCAGGCCAATCGCAACCTGCTGCTCTCCAATGAGGCGCTGTGCAACTCGCAGCCACAGCTCGAGATCCTGGCCGACGACGTGCGCTGCACTCATGGCTCGACGGTCGGCCAACTCGACAAGCTGGCGATCTTCTATCTGCGTTCCAGGGGCATCGGCGAGGAGGCGGCGCGGTCGCTTCTGACCTACGCCTTCGCTGCCGACATCGTGACGCGAGTCAAGCTGCCGCAGGTGCGCCGCGACCTCGAAGAGTTCCTCTTCCGCCGGTTGCCGAAGGGAGAGATCGTGCGCCAGGCGGTCTGACGATGGCGACCGCGGAGCCCAAGGCAGTCTTCGACGTCGAGTCGGTGCGCCGGCAGTTCCCGGCCCTGGCGCAGGAGGTCTACGGCAAGCCTTTCGTCTACCTCGACAGCGCTGCCTCGGCCCAGAAGCCGAACGCGGTGATCGAGGCCGAGATGCAGTGCTACCGCGAGTACTACTCCAACGTGCACCGCGGCGTGCACTACATGTCGCAGAAGGCGACCGAAGCCTACGAGGAGGCGCGGGACAAGGTCAGCTCATTCATCGGCTCCGGCTGCAAGCGCGAGGTGATCTTCGTCCGCGGCACAACCGAGGGCATCAACTTGATCGCCTCCACCTTCGGCCGGCAGAGAGTCGGCGCCGGCGACGAAGTGCTGATCACGGCGATGGAGCACCACTCGAACATCGTGCCCTGGCAGATGCTCTGCGAGCAGCAGGGCGCCAAGCTGGTGGTGGCGCCGATGAACCAGCGCGGCGAGCTCATCTTCGAAGAGTACGAACGCCGCCTCACCGAGCGCACCAAGATCGTCGCCTTCGTCCACGTCTCGAACGCTCTGGGCACCATCAACCCGGCCGCCGAGATGATTGCCGCCGCCCAGGAGCGCGGCATCCCGACCGTCGTCGATGGCGCCCAGGCGGCGCCGCACTTGGGTATCGACGTCGCCGCCCTGGGCTGTGACTTCTACACCCTCTCGGGCCACAAGATGTTCGGCCCCACCGGCATCGGCGCCCTTTACGGCAAGCTCGAGCACCTGATCGCCATGCCCCCCTACCAGGGCGGCGGCGAGATGATTCTTACCGTCAGCTTCGACAAGACCGAGTACGCCGAGCCGCCGGCCAAGTTCGAGGCCGGCACGCCCAACATCGCCGGCGCCATCGGCTTTGGCGCCGCCGTCGACTTCCTGCGCGGCCTCGACCTCGAGGCCGTCGCGGCTTACGAGGCGGATCTCCTGGCCTATGGCACCGCCGCCCTCCAGGCCGTTCCCGGGCTCGAGCTCATCGGCACGGCACAGCACAAGGCAGCCGTCCTCTCCTTCCTGATCGACGGCGTGCACGCCCACGACGTCGGCACCATCCTCGACCACGAAGGCATCGCCGTGCGCGCCGGCCACCACTGCGCCCAGCCGGTGATGGATTTCTACGGCGTCGCCGCCACCGCGCGGGCCTCGCTGGCGCTCTACAACACACGCCAGGACATCGATCGCCTGATCGCCGGCATCGGCCAAATCCGCGAGGTTTTCGGATGACCGTGCTGACCGACCTCTACCAAGAGGTCATCCTCGACCACAACAGAGCCCCCCGCAACTTCGGCCCCCTCGACCACCCCGACCGCACCGCCAATGGGCACAATCCGCTGTGCGGGGACGAGCTGCGGGTGTATGTGGCGCTCGATGGAAATACGGTGACGGCTATTCAGTTCGAGGGCTCCGGGTGTGCTATCTCGAAGGCTTCGGCTTCGTTGATGACTGAGGCGGTCAAGGGAAAGAGCACCGCGGAGGTCGACACAATGTTTCGGGCGTTTCATGACTTGATGACGGGGGATCCGTCGGTGCGGGAGGCTGCGGGGCCGCAGTTGGGGAAGTTGGCGGTGTTTGAGGGGGTGCGGGAGTTTCCGATAAGGGTTAAGTGTGCGACTTTGGCTTGGCATACGTTGGAGGCGGCGCTCCACGAGGATGCCAAGGTGGCTAGTACGGAGTAGGGTCTGCCGAGTAGCGAGCCTATGGTTTCTTCTGTAGCCGGCTGTCTAGGAAGATAGATCGAGTGGAGGGCTCTCGATCGGCCCTCAGCCGGTTTCTCGGCGACGTGGGATCTCCTCACTCCAAACTGAGAAACTTCTTGAGAACGCCGTTTAGTCGGCTGTTCCAAGGGATGAGATGCTCGTGTTGGAGTCGACTGAGGACTATTCCAGGCGCGATCTGAAGATGGCTCGCGAAAGCTCTGATACGTTGTTCGCTTGGAACCCCTCTTTCTGAATTCAAGGAACACTTGTTGCCCCTGCTCGAGCACTTAGCGCAGCGTACTGAGCTGCGCTTCCGACTCGTCACTGATCTGGACGTCGGTGTAGGGCCGAGGCCAGATGCCCCCCTCCCAGTCGTGGAGTCGACCGACCTCCTTGGAGATCTT
>JAPUJD010000114.1 GCA_027296385.1 Acidobacteriota bacterium
TGGCACCCGACGGTCGGGGTTTCGTCTTGATCGAGCAGGTGTTCGCCGCTCCGGTCGTCGCCGAGCTCCGGGTGGTCCTCAACTGGTTCGAGGAGCTGAAGCAGGCGGTGGCAGCCGGGCAGGGGTGAGGGCCGACCTTGTGAGCAGGGGGGGCTTTTTGGACCCCATGAAAACGCTCGAAAGCCCCGTCGGCCGATTCGGCTGAAAGCCACATCCGACGGGGCTGTTTTGGTTGGTTGCGGGGGCAGGATTTGAACCTGCGACCTTTGGGTTATGAGCCCAACGAGCTACCGGACTGCTCCACCCCGCGTCAGGGTCAGGCAGGATGCCATAGGGCCTGGCGGCTGTCAACCGGGCAAGCGGATGGGTCGTGGCTCCACAGCTTCTTGCGGACCGATCGTGCATACGGCTACCCTTGGCATGTTGGCGAAACCCCTTGAAACCAGGACGGTGCGAATGTTTGAAATCGAAGAGATCACGGCGAGAGAGGTGCTCGATTCACGCGGCAACCCGACGGTAGAGGCCGACTGTCTACTCGCGGGCGGGGCCTTTGGCACGGCGATCGTGCCCTCCGGCGCCTCGACCGGCGAGCGCGAGGCGGTCGAGTTGCGCGACGGAGACGAGCGTTTCGGCGGCAAGGGCGTGCTGCGCGCGGTGGCCAACATCGAAGAAGAAATCGCCCCCGAGCTCATCGGCTTGGACGCTCGCGATCAGGCCTTGATCGACAGCATCGTCGTCGGGCTCGATGGCACCGCTGACAAGAGCCGCCTCGGGGCGAACGCGATCCTGGCCGTCTCGCTGGCGGTGAGCTACGCCGCCGCCGAGGCCGCGGGACTGCCGCTCTACGCCTATCTCGGTGGGCCGGCGGCCACGGTACTGCCGGTGCCGATGCTCAATGTGCTCAACGGCGGCGCACATGCCGACAACTCGGTCGATATCCAGGAGTTCATGCTGGTGCCGATCGGTTTCGACAGATTTGCCGAGGCGCTGCGGGCCGGGGCCGAGGTCTATCAATTGCTGGCGAAGGTCCTCAAGGACAAGGGGCTGTCGACCGCGGTGGGCGACGAGGGTGGCTTTGCGCCCAATCTGGGGAGCAACCGTGAGGCCCTGGATCTGCTGGTCGAGGCGATCGGCGCTGCGGGCTACACGCCGGGCGAGCAGATTGCGCTGGCCCTCGACGCGGCGGCGAGCGAGTTCGCGAGCACGGGGGACGACGGGGTGCGCTACGACCTCTCCGGCGAGGGACGCGTCGGTCTCACCGCTGACGACATGATCGCGCTCTACTCCGAGTGGGTCGACGCCTACCCCCTGATTTCGGTGGAGGACGGCCTGGCGGAGAACGACCATGCTGGTTGGAAGCGGCTCACCGAGGTCCTGGGCGACGAGATTCAGCTCGTCGGCGACGATCTCTTCGTTACCAACCCGCGGATCCTCGAGGACGGAATCCGCGATGGCCTCGCCAACGCCCTGCTGGTCAAGCCGAACCAGATCGGCAGCCTGAGCGAAACGCTCGAGGCGGTTGAGACCGCCAAGACCAACGCCTACGCCATCGTCATCTCGCACCGTTCGGGCGAGACCGAGGACACCACGATCGCTGATCTAGCCGTGGCCACGAGGGCTGGCCAGATCAAGACCGGCGCCCCCTGCCGCAGTGACCGGGTGGCGAAGTACAACCGCCTGCTGCGCATCGAGGAGGAGCTCGCGGGAGCGGCGACCTATCCGGGAGCGGCAGCATTCCCTAGAATGCGAGGATCGTGAAGGCGAACGAGAAGGCTCTGGCGGTGCGCCGCAACCAGCGAAACCTGGCAGGCGTGGTTGCCATCCTGGCGTTGATGCTCTTGTCGGTGGCTAGTTTCAAGAGCTACAGCGACCTGAGCGTGGGCCGCGGCCAGGAGGCGGACCTACGCCAGCAGATCGCCGCCAGCCAAGAGAGGCTAGGGGCGTTGGCGCGCCGGCTCGAGAGGCTGCGCCAGGATCCGGCGATGCTCGAACAGCTGGCGCGCGAGGAGTTGATGATGGCGCGCCCAGGCGAGGTCGTGATCGTGTTGCCCCAGGAGGCTTCCCCGTCTCCGCGCCGGTGACCGGAGCGGGCGGTGGGGAGGCGGGCAGCGGCTAGATGCGCAATACGATCAAGTTCCTTCTCGAGAACTCTCTCTTCCTCATCATCGGCGCGGTCGTCGGCCTGTTGTGGGCCAACTTCGACCACGAGAGTTACGAGGCGCTGCTGCACTTTCCGATCTTCGAGAACCACTGGATCGGCGTGCTGCACGATGGGCATCGGGTGGTCACGCTGCACTATCTGGTCAACGACCTCCTGATGGCTCTGTTTTTCGCCATCGCCGGCAAGGAAGTCTGGGAGGCTTTCTTGCCGGGCGGCCCGCTGAGCGACCCGAGGAAGGCAGCGACGCCGTTGATCGCTACCATCGGCGGCGTCCTCGTGCCGGCGCTGATCTATCTCTCCGGCGCGGCGGCGATCGGGCAGCTCGCCGAGCTCGGGCGCGGTTGGGCCGTGCCCGTTGCTACGGACATCGCTTTCAGTTACATGGTGGCGCGACTGATCTTCGGCGCCGGTCACGCGGCGATTCCCTTCCTCCTCCTGTTGGCCATCGCCGACGATGCAATCGGGCTCTTGATCATCGCCGTGGTGTACCCGCAGGAGGAGGTACGCCCTGTTTTCTTGTTGCTGGCCGTCGCCGGCGTCCTGCTGTGCCTCGTCATGCGGCGGCTGCGCTGGAGGAGCTTCTGGCCCTATCTGTTGATCTCGGGCTCGCTCTCCTGGCTGGGTTTTGCCCTCTCGGGCTTGCATCCGGCCCTCGGGTTGCTGCCGATCATCCCGGCAATGCCACACGCCCATGTCGATACCGGGCTCTTCGATTGGAGCCGCATCGAGGCCGACGATACGCTCAGCCGCTTCGAGCACTGGTGGAAGAACCCGGTCGAGCTCATCCTCGGCGCCTTCGGGCTGCTCAACGCCGGGGTGGTCTTCAGCGCCCTCGGGCCGGCGACCTATCTGGTCCTCGCCGGTCTCATGATCGGCAAGCCGCTCGGCATCTGGGCCTTTGGCCTCTTCGCCGCCAAGGGGCTGGGATTCGGCATGCCGCCGGGACTGCGCTCGCGTGACCTGATCGTCATCGGCTTCGCCGCCGCGATCGGCTTCACCGTCGCGCTCTTCGTCGCCACCGTGGCCTTCCCGGCCGGGCCAGCCCAGGACGCGGCCAAGATGGGTGCCCTGGCTTCCTTCTTTGCCGCTGTCGTCACCTGGCTCGTCGCCCGGATGATCGGGATCACCAAGGTGCCGGCCGCCGAGAACTCGACCGGCAGTCACTGAGCAACGACGACAAGACGAGTCCCGCGACGCCCCCGGCGCTTGCGGTAGACACGGTAGGCTTCAGCCATGAGTGAGGAGGTTGTCGGCGCACTGGGCGCGACACTGCGGGAATCGGTAGCGTACCGGGCGCTCAGCGCTGCCGGCGGTCTCGGCGTCGTCGCCGGACTACCGCCGCCGGCGGCGGCCTGGGTGTGCGATCTCCTGCTCGACGATCACCAGCGCCCGGCGTTGGCCGTGGTGCCGCGGGAGGGCGATGCCCTGGCCTGGGTGGAGACCGTCTCCTGGCTCGGCCGGGAGGCCTCCTACTTTCCGCCCCGGGGGCTGACGCCGTACCAGAATTCCGAGCTCCCGGCCTCGGTGCGGGCGCGGGAAATCGAGGCTCTCGACGCCTGGTCCCGCCACCGGCGGATGCTGGTGTGTACGCCACGGGCGCTCTTCCGCCGACTGCCGAGCGTCGCCGGGCTCGAACGCGGAGTTCTGGAGCTCGAAGCGGGACGCGAGAGCCCGATGTCCTCCGTAGCGGCTCATTTGAGCCGCTACGGCTACGATCGCGTGGATCTCGTCAGTGAGATCGGCCAGTTCGCTCTGCGCGGAGGCGTGCTCGACGCTTTCGGGCCCGGCATGGCCGAGCCGCTGCGCCTCGATTACTTCGGCGACACCCTCGACTCGTTGCGCCGGTTCGCGATAGAGGATCAACGTTCGGGTTCGAGCCTGGAGAGCGCTCGCTTGCTGCCCATGAGGCTCTATCCCCTGGGCGAGGAAAGCAAGGGCCGTCTAGCCGCCGCCTTGGCGCGACAGCACAAGATCGGCCCGGCGGCAGAAGCGATCGCTGCCCTGCGCGAGGGAGACGGCATCCCGGGTTGGGAGAGCTACCTTTGTCTGGCCGAGGAGAGCTCGTCGCTGACCGAATGGCTCACCAAAGCCTGGCTCCTAGCCTACGACCCGGCGCTTTTGATCGACGAGCTCGAAGCCTATGCCCAACAGCTCGAGGTCGACTTCGGGCTCCACCAGGAGGGCGGCCGTTGGGCGCCGCCACCCGAAGTCCTCGAGGTTCCGCTAGCGCAGGCGCGAGCCGCGATCGAAGGGGCGGCGCTGGCCGTCGAGCCGTTGGGCTCGACAGGCGCGATCGACTTCAAGGGTCGCCCGACGGAGATCTTCCACGACCAGTTAGCCCGTTTCCCCCACGAAGTGGCGGCGGCTCGGGCACGCGGCGAACGCCTAGTGCTAGTCGCCGGAGAAGGGCAGGAGGGCCGGCTGCGGCGTTGGTGCGAGGAGCGGCAGATCGAACTCGACGGCACGGGTGTGGCGCTCGTCGGTGGCGACTTGGAACGGGGCTTCGAGATGCCTGGTGAGCTGGCTATCTACAGCGATCGCCAGCTCTTTCCGCGCCGCGCGCCACGTCGCAGGTCGCACTTCGGACCGTTCCTCAGTGGCTTGCGCGATCTTCGTGTCGGTGACTACGTCGTGCATCGGGACCACGGTATCGGCCAGTTCGTGGCATTGAGGGGAGTCGTCGGCGAGGCCCGGAGCCGGTCGGCTGAGCTGCCGCCCGAGCTGGCGATGGTCGTCGAGGAGGTTGGTGGCGCCGAGATCGAGGTGATGGAGCTCGCCTACAGCGGCGGCCGGCATCTCCTTGTGCCCCTGAGTCGCGTGGGCCTGATCGAGCGCTACAGCGGCATCGAGTCGGTGGCGCCGCGGCTAGACCGCCTCGGCGGAGCCTCCTGGCGTCGCCGTCAGGATCGGGTGCGGCGCAGCGTCAAGCTGTTCGCCATCGACCTCTTGCAGCTCTACGCCGAGCGCCGATTGGCCAAGGCGCCGGCCTTGCCGCCGCCGAGTGACCTCCATTCCCAGTTCGAGGCTGCCTTCGAGTTCGAGGAGACGACGGACCAGCTGACGGCGATCCGGACCATCGCCGAGGACATGAGTCGCGAGCGGCCGATGGATCGCTTGCTGTGTGGGGACGTCGGCTTCGGCAAGACCGAGGTCGCCATGCGGGCCGCCTTCCGAGCTGTCGAGGCGGGATACCAGGTCGCTGTCTTGGCGCCGACGACGATCCTCGCCGACCAGCACCTGGAAACCTTCGGCCGCCGTTTCGCCGGCTTCCCGGTGCGCATCGAAATGATCTCGCGTTTTCGTTCGGCGCGCGAAGCGCGCGGCATCACCGAACGAGTCGCCAGCGGCGAGACCGACATCTTGATCGGCACGCACCGGCTGCTGAGCAGGGACATCGGGATGCCCAATCTCGGCCTCCTCATCATCGACGAAGAGCAGCGCTTCGGCGTGGCCCAGAAAGAAAGGCTGCGCGATCTCAAGAAGAACGTGCACGTCCTGGCGATGTCGGCGACGCCGGTGCCCCGGACCCTGCAGCTTTCATTGGCGGGGGTGCGCGACCTCTCGGTCATCGAGTCGCCGCCGCGCGACAGGATGGCGATCGAGACCGCCATCCTGCCCCTCGCGGACGAGACGGTGAAAGAGGCGATCGAGTTCGAGCTCGAGCGTGGGGGGCAGGTCTACTTCGTGTACAACCGGGTCGAAGGCATCGAGGAGATGGCGACCTGGCTGCGCGCGTTGAAGCCCGGCTTGCGGTTGACCATCGGCCATGGCCAGTTGCCGGAGAACGAGCTGATGGAGCGCATGCATGCCTTCAAACGCCATGAGTACGACGTTCTCTTGGCGACGACGATCATCGAGAACGGAATCGACATCTCGAACGTCAACACCATGCTGATCCACCGGGCCGATCGTTTTGGCCTGTCGCAGCTCTACCAGTTGCGCGGTCGCGTCGGCCGAGGGGATCGCCTCGCTTACTGCTACATGCTCGTGTCCTCCGGTCGAGCGGTGACCGAAGTGGCGCGCACGAGACTGAGCGCAATCCGGGAGTTCTCCGAGCTCGGCGCCGGCTTCCGCGTTGCGGCTCGCGACCTCGAGATCCGTGGCGCCGGCAACCTGCTCGGAGCCGAACAGAGCGGCCACATCGGAGCCGTGGGCATGGAGACCTACATGCGGCTGCTGGAGGAGGCGGTGCGGGAGCTCCGAGGTGAGGAGGTTCCCCTCGCGCCCTCCGCGGTCCTCGATCTGCCGGTGACGATGACGATCCCCGCGGACTACATCTCCGACGCCAACCTGAGGATGGAGGTTTACCAGCGGGTGGCCAAAGCCGCCGATCGAGACGAGATCCTCGCCGAGCTGCGAGATCGCTTCGGCGCGCCGCCGCCGAGCGTCGAGGCGTTGGTCGATGCGGCACAGCTCAAGGTGCGAGCCGAAGCGGCGGGCATACAGTCGATCGCCGCCAAGGGTGGCCGACTGCAGATCCGACTGCGGCGGGACAGTCGAATCGATCTGAACCGTCTGGTGCGATGGATCGGGCAGAGAGAACGCGTGTCCTTCAGCCCATCGGGGGTGCTGAGTCTCGAGCTCGAGCCCGGGACGCCAGTGATCGCCTTGGCACGAGCGACGCTAGACGACATAGTGGGGGAATCGTGAGACAGATCGGCGCCGTGCTCTGGGTCCTCGGAGTCGTCGTTGCGCTCGGCTGTGGGCGGCCGACAGCTACCGCGCCCAACGTAGTGGCGCGCCTTGGCGAGCACGAGGTGACCTACGCCGACTTCGAGGATTA
>JAPUJD010000115.1 GCA_027296385.1 Acidobacteriota bacterium
CCCGTTCTTCGACAGCGGCCTGGTGATCGTCACCGACACGGGAGGCACGGGAGAAGGGCTGTTCGTCATCCGGCCCGAGCTCGGCACCTCTATCTTTGCCGACGGCTTCGAAAGCGGTGACACCTTGGCCTGGTCGAGCACGGTTCCCTAGGAGAGCTCGAGATTACGGCTGACGGCGCAAAACGACCTCCGGAATGGGGCGGCTATGCCAGCAAAGGCTTCGAGCTGGTGGCGGCCATATTGGGCTTCGCGCTCGTCGGTTACTGGCTTGGCGGCAAGTACGGCGACCAGCTTCTCGGCACCGCTATCGGGGCGGTACTCGGAATCGTCGGAGGTATGTATAATCTGATCCGCCTGAGCCTGGCGGCCAGCCGGCGGGCCCAGGCGACACGAGAAAATTCGGATCAATAGGTCGAGGTAGGAGCGGAATGGCACACGCCGCGCGCCTCTACCTGCGACTATCGACGCTGCTGCTCTTGGCGGGCAGCGCCCTGGTTTTGGTCGGGTGGATTCCGACGCGTAGGTTAGGAGGGATAGAAGGTCTACAGGCGATGCTGGCAGGGTGCGGAGTCTGCCTCTTGGCGTCTCTCGTTGGCGCGCTGCCGGTGATTCGATCCAAGCCGGGACACTCAGCACAGAACATCACCACCCTCATGGGCTCGATGCTCTTGCGGCTGGCCAGCGCAGCGCTTCTGACGCTGATCGTGGCGTCGCAGGGTCGCTTCGCCATCAAGCCTCTGCTCGTGTGGGTCGGCATCAGCTACCTGGCTTTCCTCCCCGTGGACACCTACTTCTCTCTGCGCGCTACCCGAGCGACGGACGACTGAATCGACATGGCGACTTCGAACCCCCTCTCCCACGTAGTCCAGCACGCGATCAAGACGACCGAACTGGGCGGCCAGCCGTTCACCGTGATGTCGGACCAGATCAGCATGATCCTGCTGGCCGGGTTCCTGCTGGTGCTGGTCCTGCCCCGCTCCTTGAAGCGCAAGCAAGCAGAGGGGCTCGAGGCGTTGGTGCCGTCGGGCTTCGGCAACGGCATCGAGGCGATCTGCACTTACTTTCGGGACGAGATCGCCAAGCCCAACCTGGGGGAGTACACCGACCGGTTCATCAAGTACATCTGGACGGTCTTCTTCTTCATCCTGACGCTCAACCTGCTCGGCCTCGTGCCGATCTCCGCCATCACCTCGATCCTGCCGCACTCATGGAACGTTCCCCATCTCGGCGGTACCGCCACGGCGAACATCTGGACGACGGCCACAATGGCGGTGTTGACGCTCTTCATGATGATCTTCAACGGCCTGCGACTGGCGCCGAGGGACTTCATCGCCCATCTGTGTCCGGGACCGCTCTGGCTGGCGCCGCTCTTGGTGCCGCTCGAGATCGTCGGCTTCGCGGCCAAGACCTTCGCCCTGTCAGTCCGTCTTTTCGCCAACATGCTGGCGGGGCACATCTTGCTCGCCGTGCTCGTCGGCTTCGTTCTCAGCGCGGGGGCGGGCAGCACCGGCTTGGGCTTCGCGATCGCGGTGCCCGTGGTCGCCGGCGCTGTGGCGATCACCTTCCTCGAGCTCCTGGTCGCCTTCGTCCAGGCGTTCATCTTCACCTTCCTGACCGTGATGTTCATCGCCCAGTCGATCATCTTTCATCACGTCGATGACGCTCACGGGGAGGCGCACGCGTAAGAGAGATCTTCGCCATGCCCGGACATGCGCGGGGCAAGCGGGCCGAAAGGCGTGACTGCGATGGCGAATCAGCATAGGGGAGTCTGCCCCGCACGACTTCCAGACATGAGGACTCAAATCATGAACAACAAGAAGTTCGCAAAGTTTGCTCTGATCGCGATCGTCTTCGGCCTCGGCCTGATGATAGCTCCCGCCGCCTTCGCCCAGTCCGGGGACGGCGGTTCTGCCCTGACGACCGACGGTGCGCGCAAGCTCGGTGGCGCCATCGGCGCCGGTCTCGCCGTGATTGGCGGCGCGGCCGGTATCGGCCGCATCGGCGGCAGTGCCGTGGAGTCGATCGCCCGGCAGCCCGAGGCGGCAGACAAGATCACGCCGGCTATGCTGCTGACGGCAGCCTTCATCGAGGGCGCGACTCTCTTCGCTGTCGTCGTCGGCATGATCGCGGTTCTGGACTAGTGATCTGGCGGCAGAGTCTCGACCCGGCCGCCGTTTGATTGAAGCGGCGACTGTCGCCGACGGATGGAAGCCATGGTAGGAAAAACAGCTCTGAAAGCATTGCTCACACTGGTTGTCATCGGTCTCCTGTGCGTGCCCGCGACCCCGGCCGCTGCGACGTCCTCAACCCAGGAGCAGCTCGTCGAGGCCGAGGGTGGCTCGGAGAGCAACCTCTTTGCCGGCGATCTCGGCAACGCCGTCTGGACCCTCGTCATCTTCCTGCTGGCGGTTGTGCTACTCGGCAAGTTCGCCTGGGGTCCGCTGCTGTCTACGCTGCAGGAGCGCGAGAGCTTCATTCGTGACTCCTTGGCTCAGGCCCGGGACGACCGCGAGGCGGCCCAGGCTCGGCTCGCCGAGTACACGAGCAAGCTCGATGAGGCCCGCGCCGAGGCGACAGCGATCGTCGAGGAGGGTCGGCGCGACGCCGAGGCCGTGCACGGGAAGATCGAGCAGGAGGCGCGCGAGGAGGGGGAGCGCATGATCGAGCGCGCCAAGCGCGAGATCGAGGTGGCCAAGAAGACGGCCATCCGCGAGCTCTACGAACACAGCGCCACGCTCGCCACCGAGGTGGCGGCACGCCTCCTCAAGCGCGAGGTGTCGGCCGCCGACCACGAGCGGTTGATCGCCGAGGCCATCGAGCAGCTCGATCAACAGGACCTGAACTAGGGGCGCCGGCGCGGAGTCATGAGCCAGAGAGTCGACGATCGCCAGCTCGCGCTCGCTCGGGTGTATTCCGAGTCGTTGCTCGAGCTCGCCGAGGAGCAGGGCGTCGGGGACGAGATCCTGGAGGAGCTCGACGCTCTGGTCTCCTTACAGGAGCGGGACTCGGACCTGAGGGTCTTTTTTTCCAGCCCGTTGGTCGCCGAGGCCGCGCGCCGCAGCGCGATCGAGAAGAGCTTCCGCGACCGGGCGAGCGATCTCCTGGTCGACACCCTCCAGGTGATGAACAACAAGGGAAGGTTGGCGTTGCTGCCGGCTCTTGCCGTGGCCTACCGAGCGGTGCTCGACGAGCGCCGTGGCCGCGTCGAGGTGAGCGTCACCTCGGCGGTCGAGCTCGGCGCCGAGCTGCGGCAGAAGCTGCTCGACACGCTCGGCCGTGTCGCCCAGCGCGAGATACGCCTGACCGAGACCGTCGACCCGGAGACTCTCGGCGGCCTCATCGTCTCGGTAAGTGATCGCAAGATCGATTACAGCTTGGCGAGCGACTTGCGCCAGTTGGAAGACCAGTTGCGGGATCGCGCGACGCGCGAGATCCACAGGGTCACATAAGTGAGGTATTCGAGATGAAGTTCAAGGTGGATGAGATCTCATCGGTCCTGACCGAGGAGATCCGCAACTACCGCACCGAGGTCGACCTCTCCGAGGTCGGGCGTGTGCTCGAGGTGGGCGACGGTATCGCCCGCGTCTACGGGTTGACCAACGCTCAGGCCAGTGAGCGTTTGCAGTTCGCCAACGGCCAGTTCGGGCAGGTCTTCAACCTGGAGGAGAGCTCGGTCGGCGTCGTCATCTTCGGTGGCTATCTGGATATCAAGGAAGGCGACGAGGTTCGCCGTACGGGGGAGCTGCTCTCGGTGCCGTGCGGCGACGCGATGATCG
>JAPUJD010000116.1 GCA_027296385.1 Acidobacteriota bacterium
TTGACTTCCTCGAGGGTGAGGTCCTTCAGAAGCTTCGAGCCCGAGGCACCGCCGTCGGCCCTGCGACATTTCGCCGCGTCGATCTTCTGACCGTGGTGGACCACGAGCACACGGTCGCTGGTCGACTGGGCGTCCATCTCGAGCGTGTCGACGCCGAGCGCGATTGCCTTCTCGAACGCCTCGATCGAGTGCTCCGGGGCAAGGCCCTTCGCGCCGCGATGACCCTGAATCTCGAACGGCCTCGCCTGCACATCGGCCGACTCGAGCCCCCCTGGCCCGGGCGGGCCCTCCGGGTCGTCGGCTTGGATCGAGCTCGGGTGGGCCAAGCCCGGTGCGAAGTTCAACGTCAGCAGGGACACTGCGACTGACAGCAGTACCCGCTTGGTCACTGCGTCCTCAGGGTCACGACAGCTCGCCAGATTCATCGTCGATACTCCTCATCCGTGGATGCTGAAGCCCACCCACTCTCCGGCAGCTCGGCGGTCATCGGATCCTTCGGTTCTTGCGCCCAACTGAAGGAAGCGAGGACCCGTGGCTTTACGGCGCCGGCTTTTGCCAGCCTTGCCTTCGGCGGGGTTTCGCATCGGAGCCTAGCATGCCGTCCAGGCTCAGTCGCCGGCGAGCTCGGCCAGGACCGCGGTGTACATCTCGAGATTGAGCACGAACTGTGAGCGACTGATGAACTCATGCTCGCTATGGCCGGTGTAGGCCTCGCCGGGCATCGATGGGCCGAAGGTGACTCCGTTGGGTAGCAGGCGGGCGTTGGTGCCGCCGCCGATCGAGATCGGCTGGGCATCTTCGATGCCAGTGTAGTGGCGAAAGACGTCGAGCAGCACGGGGACCTGGGGCGCGTCCGTGACCGTGTAGGGATCGTAGACCACGCTCTGGTAGGTGAGGTCGGTGTAACCAGTGCGCTCTTTCCAGGCGGCGATGGCGGCGTCGACGCTCGCTTCGACCGCCGTGGCGCTGCGACCGACCGGGCGGCGGAAGCTGATGCCGGCGGTAAGGCCAGGGGCGCCTCGTTCGAGGGTCGCGAGCGTCAGAGTCAGGGGGCCCATGAAGTCGTCGGCGTAGGCCAGATCACCGAACTTCTCGGCATTGTCGCCAGTGCCGACCAGGTCGTCGATGAAGCGCACCATGTGCGCCGCGGCGGTGCCGGGCCACTCGAAGGGGGCCAGCAGCGCAGCCAGGTGGGTGATGGCGTTGCGTCCCGCCCACGGGGTCGAGGAGTGGGCCGAGACGCCGTGCGCCGCGATCGAGAGCCGGGTGCCGTCGCGCTCGAAGACGAAAGAGACCTCGCCGTCACCCGCGGCCGCTTGGCGCAGAGCGGTCTCGAGCTCGTCGGTCGCGCCATCGATTCGCGCCGTGGCGTCCTCCGGCACCTGCGACAGGAACGCACCGCCGGTGAGCTCGACGAGAGCTGGGCCGCCGGTGGGCGGGCTCGCCGCTTCGGGCAGGGTCAGGATCACCTGCCCCCAGCCCTTCTCGGCGACGACGACCGGGTACTCGGCGTCGAAGGCGACGTTGATCGCCGGCGGCTCCCAGGTGGCGAGGAACTCCCGGATCGGCTCCCAGTCCGACTCCTCGGTGTAGGCCACGATCAGCTCGATGCGGCGCTTCAGTGGCAGCTCTCGGTCGGCCAGCGCTTTCATCGCCCACAGGGCACAGGCCAGGGGTCCCTTGTCGTCCTCGGTGCCGCGGCCGACGAGGCGGCCGGGCTCGCTCTCGGCGTCGAGGCTGAAGGGGCTGGCGGCCCACTTGGCGGGATCGGCCGGTTGCACGTCGGCGTGGGCGACGATGCCGAGCCGCTGCCGGGCGTCACCGTAGCCGATGATGACGACGGCACCGTGATCTTCGAAGTCGAAGCCAAAGGCCTCGGCCTGGGCGGCGAGGTAGGCCGTCAGAGCCCGGAACTCGGGATTTTCGGCGTTGACCGTGCCCTCCTGGTGCACGGTCTCGAAGGCGACGAGATCAGCCAGCGTCGCCACCGCGGCGTCGGCGTAGGCCTCGACCGCGTGGCGCGCGATCTCGCGGCTCCGTGCCGACGGCCGCTCGGAGGCCGCGGCGCCCGGCTGGGGACCCTCGCAGGCTACGCCTCCTAGCGCCAGGAGGATGAGTAGCTTCAGGCCAGGCTTCTTCGCGATCACCGTCGGGCACCTTTCTTAGGGTTGGGCGGTCACTCTATCGCTCAGCCTGGACTGAAGCATCGCGCGGCCCTCTTGTCGAGTCGGTCCAATAGACCCTGCAAAGATCGACCATCGGCTCAGTGAACGCGCTCGTCGGGCTCCTCCTCCTCCAGCCAACGCTCCTCCGCCGCCCACATCTCGGCCAGCTCGCGGTCCCGGTGGCGCCGCCGCATGATGGCGAGCAGGGCCAAGAGGGTGACGGCGATCCACAGCGTCGCGGGGCTGCCGAGAAAGGGCAGCCAGCGGTTCCAGAAGGCGTGGCGGCGCCAGAAGGCACTCTCGGCCTCGGCTAGCGTGTCGCCGGTTGCGGCCTCGAAGGCGCGCTCGAAGTCTTCACCGGCCGCGACGTGGCGTAGGATCTCGGCCGGCGCCGCGCGACCGTAGCGCGTGACCAAACCGCGCACGAACGAGGCGGAGAGGGCGTAGGCGCCGCTCACCTCCGCCCGGCTGCCGGCGAAGTAGTCGTCGAGCGCGGCGAGCTCGTAGGACTGGCCGCGGATCAGCGCGAGCGCCGCACGCGAGCGGTCGCCCCAGTTCCAGGCCTTCTCGGCCAGCATCGCCAGACCCTCGTTGAACCAGCGCGGTACCTCCCGGCCCCGCGCGGCGCGGGCGATGAGCACGTGCGCGACCTCGTGGCCGAGCAACTCGTCGAGCGACGAGTACGGATAGACCGGCACGCGGGCAGGGAAGAGCACCACCAGGCCGTCGGAGCGAGC
>JAPUJD010000117.1 GCA_027296385.1 Acidobacteriota bacterium
AGATAGACCAGAGGGGGTGGCACCCTCACCGTGGCGCCGTCTGAATCTCCGTTTTCCATCACCATGCGAGGAGTATCCCACGGCGCGGCAGGTGCCTAGCGTGGCGCGACGAAGGTGCAGGAGGTGCCGGCGCAAACCGAAGGCGTGACCTTGCGGTTCTCGACGTCGCTCGCCAGGCGCGGAGCCCGGGCGCTTCGTGGTGGGTAGGCCTAGGAGAGGCTCCGGCTCAGTGGTCGTGTAGCTCGAGGTACGCGAGAGTGACAGCCGTCAGCGCTCGCACGCCGACCCCCAGACCGCTGTCGTCGATGATGAAGTCAGGGGTGTGATGGTCGGCAGTCTCTTCGCGTGGCGTCGTTGACGGCCGGCCACCGAGGGTGAAGTAGAAGCCGGGGACTTCTTGCGAGATGAACGAGAAGTCCTCGGCGCCGGTCTCGGCCGGAATGAGATGAACGTTGTCCGTACCCGCGGCCTCCTGAAGCGCTGGCAGCATCTGGGCGGTCAGCTCAGCGTCGTTGTAGGTCACGGGGTAGGACGTCGAGAGAGGGATCTGGACCTCCACGGTGGCCCCCATGCTCTCGGCGACCCCCTTGGCGATGGTGCGGATCCGCTGGTGGATCTCGAGGCGCACAGCCGGATCCAGGGCGCGGATGGTGCCGACCATCTCGACCTGCTCCGGCACGATGTTGGAACGCACGCCACCGTGGATCGAGCCGATGGTGACGACCGCGGCGCTCTCGACGAGCGCTACGTTGCGGCTGACGATGGTCTGCAGCGCATTGATGATTTGGGCCGAGGTGACGATGGGATCGATTCCCATCCACGGGTACCCGCCGTGTGACTGGCGTCCTTTGACGGTGATCTTGTAGTCGTCGGCGCTGGCCCAAATGCCGCCGGGCCGGTAGCCGATGTGGCCGACCTCGAGGAACGCGTCGATGTGCAGGGCGAAGGCGGCGTCGACGTCGGGGTCGGTCAAGACGCCCTCTTTCACCATCAGCTCGGCGCCACCCTCCTCCCCGGCGGGGGCCCCCTCTTCGGCCGGCTGGAAGATGAACTTGACGGTGCCGGCCAGCGTCTCGCGGCGCGCGGTCAGCACCTCGGCGACGCCCAGCAGAATGGCGATGTGAGTGTCGTGTCCGCAGGCGTGCATGACGCCGACTTCTTGGTCGTTATAGACCCCGACCTCGCTCGAGGCATACGGCAGGTCGTTGCGCTCGGTGACCGGCAGGCCGTCGATGTCGGCGCGTAACAAGACGACAGGCCCCGGCTTGCCACCCTCGAGGACCGCCACCACGCCCGTGTGAGCCACCCCGGTCTCGACCGGCATTCCGAGCGCTTCGAGGTGCCGCGCGATCTTCGCCGCGGTCTTGAACTCGCGGTTGGAGAGCTCCGGGTGTTGATGAAAGTCGCGGCGCCATTCGACGACCTTGGGCTCGACCGCCGCACACAACGCCGCGGTTTCGGCATCGAGCACCGTGCTGTGCAGGGGAAGGGACGAGAAGGCGAGGACGGCAAGGCCGGTAACTAGGATCGAGCTACGTCGTGTCATGTGGCTCCCTGGATTCGTGTGAGGGCGCCGAGCATACAACGAGGCTCGGCTCTCGCTCAGCGCCCGGTCGCGAAGCCGTCTGGCGCGATGGCGAGCTCGGGGAATTCGCGCAGTAGGGCACGATCGAGGGTGACCAGGGGCGCGTCGAGGGACTGCGCCAGGGCCACGAACTCGCAGTCGTAGGCCGAGCAGCCGCTTTCGACGGCCAGTTGGAGCACCGCGCTCGAGAGGACGTCTTGTTCGTGGGCGATCACGTCGGTGGCCAGAAGCGTGATCTCTTCCGCCGCGCCGAGGTCGAGACGGCCGGCTCGGATCTGCTGGACGAGGACGCTGCGCAGCTCGCTGCGCCACAGCGGTGGGGCGGCCCATTCTGGGTCGTGGGTATGGACCGCCACGACAGCGGGAGTCTGTCGGGTGGCCAGCAGGAGGGCAGCGAGGACGTTGGTGTCGACGACGATCACGGCAGTCGGGTCAGGGGCGCCCGGCTCGCTTCGCCTGGTCGATGGCGTCCATCGTCAGCGCAGCTCCCTGCCAGCCGGCCCGCAGCTCGGCGGCGCGCTGGCGCACTTCCTCGGGCGTCGCCCGCCTGGTGCCGAGGGCGCGCTCGATACAGACGATGAGCTCGCTGTTGAGGCTCCGGCGATTGGACTGCGCGGAGTCTTTCAGGCGTTCGTAGGTCGCGGGCGGGAGATTCTTGATGGTCAGCGTGGGCATGGCGGCGCCGCTCGATGCGTGGTACCGGAATGGTACCATAAAGGTTCTCCGTCTCTCTCGGCCCCCCATGCTTCTCTCCACCAGGACGGTACCTGGCGTCACGATCTTGCAGGGTGGTCGGCCCTGTAGCGCCCTGGCTCTGCCCAGGGGCGCGGGATGTTGCCCTGCTGCCTGCGCGCGCACTCTGGCTGCGAATTGAGTATTCTGTCCCCGGTTTTGGAATCTCGACTCGCCAGCCTCCTCTTGGTCGCCGCCCTCGGCTGCGTGGCACCGGTTCCACGGGGTGAGCCTGTGGTAGAGGTCGCGTTGGAGCTCCCGGATGCGCCGCCGGTGCGCGCGGCGGCGGTGACCTCGCTGAAGGAGGCGCTCGTCCCGAGTCTGGCCTATCTCGAGCGTGACGGAAGTGCCTGGATGCGCGGTGAGAGCCCGCTCAACACGGGGAATGGGTGCATTTCTTGCCACGTCGTCGGTTTCAGTTTGTGGAGCCACAATGCAGTGGCGCGATCCGGGCTCTCGGTCAATAACGCCGAGATGGAGCGGCTCACCCAGGAGGCGATGGAGTTCATCGGCCGTCGAGGCAAGGGGCGAGCGGTCACCTGGAGTCAGTTCCTGCTCGGTCGCTCCAGCCCCGCCGGCGCTGTCGAGTACGACTGGAGCGGCATGGTCGAAGGGACCTTGGCGAGCCAGGAACGTGAGGGCCACTGGCGTGCCCGGGGACAGTTTCCGACCCAGAGACGACCCAAGATCGAGAGTGACGCGGTGGCCACGATGTGGAGCCTGTTAGCGCTCGACTCGATGGTCGATCTCGGAGACCGGGACGCCGAGGCTCGAGAGGCGGCTCTCTCCTGGCTGGGCGCGTCAACCGACGGGGTGAGCAGCGAGTGGCTGGCCATGCGCCTCCTGACCGAGCTCCACTTCGGCGCTGAGGGTGAGACGGTTGACCTTCTCGCGCGGCTGATCGACGAGCAACGAAGCGACGGCGGCTGGAGCTGGCTCCTGGCGGCCAGCCCGGGGGC
>JAPUJD010000118.1 GCA_027296385.1 Acidobacteriota bacterium
GCGAGGCGCTGGGCGACCACATCTTCGAGCACTTCCTGCTCGCCAAGCGCCAGGAGTGGCACGACTACCTGGCGCACGTCCATCCCTGGGAGCAGGAGCGATACCTGCACCAGCACTGAGGCGAGGCGAGGGATCTACCAGCGGGCGGGAGAGACCCAGTCCCTCTCCTACAGCCCCTCGAGCCAGCTGATCACTTCGTCCCACAGCGCCTGCGACCGGGGCCGGAAGAAGCCCACGTGGCCGATCGAAGAGAGCCCGAAGTCGGCCGGGGTCACATGCCGCCGCTCGACGTTCGGGTACGCCTTCATCATCGCGTCGACGGCGCGCGCCGTGCCCCACTTGTCGTCGGCGAAGCTGTAGGCGAGGACGGGTGCCGTGAACGCTTCGTAGCGCTCGAGCGGCAGCGAGTCGTCGCCCAGCAGATACTCGCGATTTCGCAGCCAGCCGGCCCACTGCAACGCGGCTGGCTTGGGCAGATCCTCTCCGAGCCCCAATCGGCTCCACGGCGCAAAGCCGCACAGATGCGAGAGGGCCGGTACCGAGACATAGGCATGCAACAGAACGGCGAGCTTCTGTTCTGCCCCCTGCAGGCGCCAGTAGCCGCTCTGCGCTGACAACGTGACCATGCCGTCGACGAGGCGTGAATTGACGAGCAGGCTGGCCACCTGGCCGCCGAGCGAGTGTCCGACCAGGAAGAGTTGCGCCGGTTGGAGCTCCCGATGCGCCCAGTCGATTACAGCGGTCATGTCTTCGAATATCCAATCGCTGACCGTCGCCTGGAACCCCTTCAGCGATGCCGGCTTCGAAGCGCCGATCCCCCGATAGTCCCAGAGCACGACGGTCATCCCCGCCTCGGCCAGCGCCAGCGCGAAGTTCCGATAGAACCGGGCGGATACTCCCATTGCGGCGTTGATCACTACCACCCGGGGATGACTCTGCCCGGGACGGACGATTTCGGCGCCGACCGGGTAGCCATCGCGGGCAAGGATCGTCGTGGCGTGTGTCGATGCCTCCACGGGCGTCATGCGAGCAAGGGGCCGTGGCCCCGGTCGTCGAGGTGGCGACCCTCCCGGCCTCGGCGCCGGCTAGTCCTCAGGGTCCGACGACCCGGCCGGCAACGGCTCGTGACCGGAGAACTCGCTCTCACCCAAGAGCACGAGGATCAACGACAGAACGCCCAGGGGCGGCACCACGAACAGAGCGGCTATCGAGCCTGCGAGGGCCCAGCCCCAGCCTCGCCGGCGGATGGCGAAGATGCCGCCGATCAGGGCTGCTGCGCCGAAGAGGGCGAGGATCACGGTGAGGCTTCCGAGCAGCCCAGTGATGAGCTCGAGCGGCACGTCCTCTTCATGTTGAACGTCAGGGATGTGGTGGAGCACGGCGCCTGAGAAAGCCACCGCGGCGGCGCCGAGGCCGGCGCATACGCCCGCCACGATCTCCATGACGCCGGCCGCTACTGGCATCCAATCCTTGTTCATCGAGTCCTCCGTCGGTTCTTCGTCGGGACCCTAGTATTGCACTGTATCGCCGAGGGCGAGGAGGGCAGGTTCGAGGCGGCCCGCGGGCTTCTGCCTCGGGTGCTAGGGCACGGTCTGGGACCAGGCCGATGTGTTGCCGGACTCGAAGCCGTCGGCGAAGAGCTCGTTGCCGGTGATGCGCAGGTAGTAGACGTCCTGTTCGCCGTTGAAGGTGGCGGCGTAAGCCAGATGCGCTGCGTCGTCGTAGGAGACCATGTGGTAGTAGTCGCCGATCTTGTTCTGCTGCGGATGGCCGATGAGGGGATCCCAGGCAGGGGAGAGGGCGACGTTAGGCCTCCAGGTCACGCCGCCGTCGGTAGAGAAGCTGTAGAAGAGCTCGGAGTCGAGCCCAGCCGAGTTGCGGGTGTCGTTCCAGATCACGTCGATGCGACCGTTGGGGGCCACCGATAGGGTGCCGAACCACTGCCACGAGCTGGTGCCGGGGTCGTCGTTGACGCGCACCGGTGCGCTCCAGGTAGTGCCGCCGTCGACGGACCGGCTGAAGTGCACGTCGAGCGGATCGGCTCCAGCGGGGTTGACCGAAGCCAAGGCGTAGAGATCACCGTTCTGGGGATTCGTGGCGATCCAGGCCTGGCCCAGCAGTCCGCCCGGATTGGGGCCGGCCGAGAAAACGAGACTCCCGCCAAGGTCGACGCTGGCACTGGCATCGAAGACCATGGCCTGCCCGGAGTCCTGGGCATTGGACGAGCGCAGGACCGAGAAGCCGGTACCCCCCGTGCCGATGAGGTAGAGGTTGCCGTCGGTGGCAACGTCGAGCGTCCCCCACTGGATGGGCACGGGGACCTCCGGATCCCAGTTCATGCCACCGTCGGTGGAGCGATTGGAGTTGCCGTTGGCACCGGGGCAACTGAAGAAGTCCGTCCAGAAGGCGTAGGCGTGTCCTTCGCCCTGACCGCCGGTACGATCGATGGTGAACCACGCCTTGTCTCCGCCGCAAGCGAAGAACGGGGTGCTCCAGGTCATGCCGCCGTCGAGCGAGCGGAACATGTCGTTGACGAAGTCGGTGCCGCCCGGCACTCCCAAGGCGTAGTAGTAGAAGACGCCGAGATTGTCTACGCCCACCACCGGATCGGAACGGAAGTGACCGGCGTCGATCGAGCCCGGAAAGGTCCAGCTCGCGCCCCCGTCGCGCGAGTAGGCCCAGCCGGCCTGCCGGAAGTTGTTGGTGACGGTGTCGAACTGCCGCCAACCGATGATCATGCGCGAGGGGTCGTTGGGGTCGACGGCGATCGAGGGCTCGTTGGCGGCATCGCCGACGATGTTCTGGCCGAGCTCGTCGACGTTGGCCTGCACACTGGTAAAGGGCCCGCGAGTGACGATCCCCCCTGGCGATCGGGGCATGGAGGCACGGTCGATGTCGACGAACGGGTCGTCGGGTAGCTCGAGGTGGCCGAGCGCGGCCTCGAGAGCCGCGTCCTGGC
>JAPUJD010000119.1 GCA_027296385.1 Acidobacteriota bacterium
AAGGCGGCCGAGAAGTCGTGTTGAACCGGTGCGAAGACCAGGGTCTGAACTCCTGCGGCGTTCGCCGTGTCGATGTCCTCCTCCTTGTAGGAGAACCCTCCGACGAACCTGCCCCTGCCGTTGTTGAAGGTGGCATTGCCCTGCACCTCGATCTTCTCCTGCGTGCTGTCGAGGAAGATGCGCCCGCCCGAGGCCAGTGCAATCTGATCGGGCGACTTGCGCGTGTTCTGGAAGGCCAGGACGTTGAAGTGCTCGCTGGAGAAGTTGAGCCGACTCCAGTTTCGCTCCACGTCCTGGATCTGGACCCGGCCGATGCCGGTGACGACGGTACTGCCGTTGCCGTCCCAGGAGCTGCCCTCCAGGCTGAGCAGGTTGCCGGAGGCGAAGGCCTTGTCGAAGCGCAGAGTGAAGGTCGAATTGTCGTACTCGTTCGTGCCGGCAACCAGCTCCATCGGTAGCCCCGCATACTCCGTCGTACCGACACGTGGCACGTAGAAGTCCTTGCCCTCGGTGTAGCTGCCGAGAAGCTTGAAATACCAGTCGTTGCCGAGATCCGCCCCCCACAGGACGTCGGCCTTGAGAGTGCTGAGCTCGCCCGCGGCCAGCGTGAGCTTACCGCCAAGCGAGTCTTGAGCCGACTTGGTGATGACGTTCAACACGCCGTTGAAGGCGTTGGCGCCGTAGAGAGCCGAGCTCGGACCGCGCACGAGCTCCATCGACTTGACGTCGCTCATGGCAGCGAGAGACAGCCAATCCGTGCTGCCGAGGAAGGGAATCGAAGGCTCGCGGCCGTCGACCAGTGTCTGCACGCGTCGATTGAGCGAGCTGTTGAATCCTCTGGCGTTGATATTGAAGTCGTAGATGCCGCTCTGGTTGACCTCGACGCCGGGTGCGAACTCGATCACCTTCGCTAGCTGACCGGTGACCGCCTCGGTCTCGATATCCGCCTCGGTGAAGACGCTGATCGAAGCCGGGGCGTCGACGATGCGTTCTTCCCGCCGGGAGGCCGAGAAGACGGTGATCGTGTCGAGAAAGCTGACGTCCCAGTCGAGAGACACGTCGATCTGCGTCGTTTCGCCGGCGGTGACTTCGACTCCCTCCCGGGCCTTGGAGTTGCTGCCCAGGGTAAAGCTGAGCGAGTAGGTTCCGGCCGGGAGTCCGCCGAAGCGAAAGGAGCCATCACTCGAGCTGGTGGCCACGTTTCCGGTCTCGTTGACGATCACCGCGATTCCCCTGAGGGATGTCCCGTCCTCGCGGGCGACCGTGCCCTGAATGGCCCCGTCGTCTTGCGCCTCAACCGGCGACCACGCCGCCAACACTAGTACCACGACACAACACAACACCTTCGAGAATCTAGCCATCGCTACCTCCATTGTTTGGGCCGGCCGCGCGCGCCAAGCCTCCGGCTTCGAAATTTTCTGCACGACGCACTGCCATTCGAGTCTGCGCCAGGATACCGTGTTATGGCATCGTAGGAAAGCCGGCTGCACCAGGCCCGACCGCCCTCTGCTCGCCGGGCGCTCTGGCCCGGCTAGCGCCCGCGCCGGCCGAGCCAGAGACCGAGGATCAGCCCGACGAGCGAGGCCACCAGGAGGACCCCGCCGGCCTGGAGCCGGGAAGCGTCGACGGCAGCGAGGTCGGGCGGCAGCAGATCCTTGATCCCGCCACCGACCGCCAGGGCCTTGGCCGGCGCCGTTCCAGCCCAGGAACTGACGGACTGCCACACCGGGCCGAACTTCGCCGGCGCCAGCCAGCGCAGTAGCATGAAGTAGAAGAAGACGGCCCAGGCCCCCTCGCCCAGCAGGCGAAAAGGGCGTAGCTCGTGCCGGCGCGCGACCCACACCGGCGACCCTTGGCGCTTGAGGAAGCGCTCGGCGTACGACCGGCTGACCCGCTTGATGCCAGCGACGGCGCGGTCCGAAGACTGGTGGGTCATCGCCGCGTGGATCGTTCTGAGGGTGGCGGTCAGCACGGCGCGTACGGCTTGCGGCAGCCAGACGATGAGCCCCACCACCGCCCAGATCGTATTCGCGATGCCAACCAGAAGAAGCTCGACCAGGCCGCTGCGCCGGGCTTCGCTGGCGACCTCGAGCGATCCGGTCGCCTGCGCCTCGTCGACGTCGCCAAGCTCCTCTGCGAGATCCACGGTGTCGTGTACGGAGGTCTCCACGGACGTTCGACACTACGCGCAAGGGGCGCGGCCGTCTACCCAATACGTCTCACCGCACTACCCCCGCCGCCGCTTCCGATATCCTCGCCGCAATGCAACGACTCCGCCCGATCACCGCCGACGGGTTCTAGAAGCAGCGTCATCCGGAAACAGCGAGAACGACTGAGCTGAGGAAGACAGGCGATCGAGAACCGAGGTCGTATCGTGGTCGGGGCGGCTTGCCTGTTGCTGTCGGGCGCCGCGGCGTTGTTCTATGAGCTCATTTGGTCGCACCAGTTCTCCATTGTCTTTGGCAGCAGCGAGATAGCGACCGCCTCGGTGCTGGGGGTCTACCTGGCAGGGTTGGGGTTCGGCGCGGCGCTGGCCTTGCGCCGCTGCCAGTCGAGTCGCAGGCCCCTGGTCACGTATGCTCTACTGGAATGCGCCATCGCGATCTCGGCGCTCACCGTGCCGCAAGGGCTGCGCTGGTGCCAGGAGCTCTTCTATCGCGGCCTCGCCACCGATGGACTGCCGAGCGCTTCGCTCGGCGGCAGCTGGCTCTGGCAGCTAGTGATCACCGCCCTTCTGCTCGCCGTGCCCACCCTCTGCCTGGG
>JAPUJD010000012.1 GCA_027296385.1 Acidobacteriota bacterium
CGGATGCCGCTACGCTCAGCGATGCGCAGCAGACTGCCGTCCGGCAAGACGACCTCGACCCGGCTGTTGCTCCCGACCTGGAGCAGGTCACCCGCGACCAGGGGATGGTTCTCGAGTACCTCGAGAGAGCTCCCGTCTTCAGCCGAGTCCAGGGTGGCGTAGCCCTCCACCGTGCGGAAGTAGGAATATCCGTAGTCCGCCGAAGCTGGACCGCCAGCGAGAATCAGAGTCATGGCTCCGATCGCCAGGACACGGGCCAAGCGTGCTTGCGGGCTTGCTTGCGGTCGGGTCGATTGCATTGGCTCGTCTCCGTAGGTCCAACTGCCGTTCAGCCTTCCTGAAAGAGCAATTCTCTTGCCAACCCCAGGAGCCACGCCAGCTCTGTTTCCCGGCTATAATTTGGCCCCGAAACCGTATCCTACAGATACGGATTCGTCCTCTCAGGGTCACACCGTCCATGAAGAACTGGTTGCGCGGCAAAGCCAAACGCGAAAACGCCGAGAACCGTCCCCTGTCGGTGGACGAGTTGGTGAGCCTTGGTCGAACCGAAGATGCCAGGATGGCCCTCGAGGATAGGCTGCGCGGGAACTCCCGCGATCGCCGCAGCCAGGTCAAGCTCGCCGAGGTGCTGCTGGTCCTGCGCCGGCCGACAGAGGCCCTCGAGATGTACGAGAGTGCCGCCCAGGGCTATGCCGGAGACGGGTTCCACGACAAGGCGCGCGCGGTTCTCCACAAGATGCTCAAGGTGGCGCCGAACCACGACAAGGCGCTTCTCGGCCTGGAGCAGCTCGATCGGGCCAAGGAGCGCGAGCGTCGCCGGTTGATCGTGATCCGCCAACTGGCGGGGTCGGCCGAAGGTACCGCGCGTTCGATGGACGCCCTTCGCCTCAGTCAGCTCTGGAAGAAGCTCTCTCGCAGCGCCGTTCTCGAGGCCCTCGACACTCGCGCCCTGGGCCGGCTGTTCGAGTATCTGGAGCTCAGGCTGGTCGAGGAGGGCGTCGAGCTGGTGAAGCGTGGCGACTCGCTGGAAGAACTCTACCTGGTCGCAGCTGGGCGGGTCGAGGTGATCGAGAAGCGGGCGGACGGCCCGCCGGTTATCCTTCGGGCCTACAAGCCCGGTGACGTTTTCGGCGAAGGAGCCCTGCTGGAGCACCGGCCGTGGAGCGCCGCGCACCGCACGAGTGAGCGCTCGAGGCTGCTTTGTCTGACCCCCAAGGCCCTGGCGGCGGCCCTACCGGGGATGCCGGACCCACGGGCATTTCTCGACGCCTTGCGAGTGCAGCGGCATGATGCGAGTCTAGCCGCCATGGTCCGGGCCGGCGAGGCAACGTGATGGCAGTGCTGCCGATCCGCCTGTACCCGGACAAGGTACTGAGACGCGAGTGCCGGCAGGTCGAGACCTTTGACGGCGAGTTGCGCCAGCTCGCGGACGACATGGTGGAGACGATGTACGCCGCGCCAGGAGTAGGTCTGGCCGCCCCCCAGGTGGGGCTCGATCTGCGCCTCGCGGTCATTGACGTGACCGTCGGCGAGGAGGAGGATGCATTGATCGTTCTGGTCAACCCGGAGGTCGTCGACAGCGACGGCATCGAAAGCGAGGTCGAAGGCTGCCTGTCGATACCAGACTTCACCGAGAAGATCGCGCGCGCGACCCGCGTCAAGGTTCACGCCGAGTCCCTGGACGGAGAGCAGCTCGAGATCGAGGCCGATGGTTTTCTTGCCCGGGCCATCTTGCACGAGATCGATCATCTCGATGGCATCTTGTTCGTCGACCGGCTCCAGGGCCTCAAGCGCGACCGGGCACGGCGCCATCTGAGACGACTGGAGAGGGAACTAGTGGGGGCTCGAGTTTGACGTTTTCAGCCAAGAGGTATGCGTGGGTAGTGGGGGGGATCGTCTCCATCACGGTAGGAGCGTGCAGTGGCGGCGGCGGCGGCGGCGGCGGGGGAGGCGGCCCGACCACTCCGCCGCCTCCGGTCCGGATGCTGAGCTGGACCGCCGATGCCGCCCCAGGCTCGCAAACGGTGTACCTCGAGATCAGGGATCTCAGTACGCCGGACGAGTTCATCCTCCAGATTCGCGTCAGCGAAGTGGCGGACCTCTACGGCGTTGCCCTCGACGTCGTCTATCCGAGCAACGCGCTGGAGTTCCAGCCTGATGACACCGACGCGGGAGACTTCTTTCCCGCCAACGACACCTTCGACACCGAGCTCCAGATCGTCGAGGAGCCGGATGGCCGCCTCATCATCGGCTACACCCGTCTAGGTGAGGTGCGTGGTCGCACGGGCAGCGGCCTCCTGCTTCTGCTCAGGTTCACGACCACCGCCGACGGCAGCAGCGACATCTCGATCGAGAATCGCCTGGCGGTCGATCGCGAAGGCACTCCGGTCCCCACGACCTGGCTCGGCGGCACCGTGCAGGTCCAGCGCTAGGACCAACCATGCCTCGTCAGCCGAGGTTCTTCAACACGCTCGGGCGGCGGCTCGTACCCTTCGAGCCCATGACCGAGGGCCACGTGCGGCTCTACACCTGCGGCCCCACGGTCTACGACCACGCCCACATCGGCAATCTGCGCGCGTTCCTGTTCGAGGACGTCCTGCGACGCAGTCTCGAGTTGCTTGGGTACGAGGTCACCCAGGTGATGAACTTGACCGACGTCGACGACAAGACGATCGCCCGAGCGCACGAGAAGGGCGTCTCGCTGGCCGAGTACACCAAGCCCTACATCGAATCCTTCTTCGAGGACCTATCGACCCTGCACATCGCGCCGGCCGAGCACTATCCCCGCGCCACCGAGCACATCGCGGAGATGCGGCGGCTGGTCGAGGCTCTCTTCGCCAGCGGCCATGCCTACGAGGCCGAGGGCTCGGTCTTCTTCCGCATCGGCGAGGACGACGACTACGGCCGCCTGTCGGGCTTCGACCTCGACCAGGTCCGACCGGGCGATCGCGTGGCAAGCGACGAGTACGGCAAGGAAGACGTGCGCGATTTCGTCTTATGGAAGGGAGCCAAGCCGGGTGAGCCGTCCTGGGATTCCCCCTGGGGCCCCGGCCGGCCGGGCTGGCACATCGAGTGCTCGGCCATGAGCATGAAGTACCTTGGCGAGACTTTCGACATGCACACCGGCGGCGTCGACAACATCTTCCCCCACCACGAGAACGAGATCGCGCAGAGCGAGTCGGCCACCGGCGCTCCGTTCGTCCACACCTGGCTGCACTCCGAGCACCTGGTGGTGGACGGGCAGAAGATGTCGAAGTCGCTGGGCAACTTCTACACCCTCAAGGATCTCTTGGCGCGGGGCCTCGAAGCG